>DVIY01000068.1 GCA_018710915.1 Candidatus Gallacutalibacter pullistercoris | reverse complement strand
AAACCACCAATTCCTTTTAACAACAGCCCTCTTTGTTCCATCTAACCTTCTGCCTTACCTTTCATCCTGAGTATCTTCGTTTGCTGCATCGGAATCTGGTTCAGGCGTTGATTCTGGAGCTGGAGTAGGCGTCGCCGTGGGGGTAAATGGTTTACTCCACAGCTGTGTGGGAGTTCCCGAATCGAAATCCAGTTCAAAGGATACATAATCCTGTCCATTCAACGTGACCAGCAGCGTTTTCTTTCCACTGGTACCCTCTACTTTGATAGGATACAGCTCATTATTGGTGCGTCCAGGATTTACAACATCCTCTTTGATAAGGCTGTTATCCAAATAAATACGCATCTGGATATCTTCATCCACATTTACCGGCAGGTTGATGATAACATCCACTGTTTTGGTAGACTGTTTGCCAGAGCTGTAGATAATATTCACGCGCGAACCACTGGCCACTTTTACCCCCGGAAGCGGGTCGGTTTCCAGCACGACATTTTCTGGCCTGTCACTGTCGTCCTGCGGAATAAGTTCACCAACCGTCAAGCCGGCGGCCATAATCTCAGCTTTTGCGGCTTCCAGCGATTTATCAATCACCTGCGGTACAGCAATTCCCTCTGAAGGCCCGCTGCTTACATAAATCGTTATTTCGGTTCCGGGCGTCACCGAAGTTCCCTCTGGCGGATTAGTGCCTGTTACATAGCCTTTGGCGGTTTCATCATCTGCTACGGTAACAATTTTCGGTACCAATTCACGGTCGGTAATCACACTTTCCGCCTGTTCCTGCGGCAAACCTGAAACAGGCGGGATGGTAACACTTTCTCCCAGGTTATTGACGGTCAGCACAACTTCTTTTCCCACATAGACTTCAATACCTTCATTAGGGGTCTGCTTCAAAATTACGCCGTTTTCCTGATCCGGATCATTGCCGGTATTTTCGATCCGGAATTTAAATTTACCTTCATACTCTTCATTCCCAACAATATCATCTGGATACATCAGCCCCACAAATTTGGGCACCGTTACGGTTTCCTGCGGCTCTTCCTGTGCAGCGCTGCACTGGTTAAAGATAACCATAATCCCCAGAATCAATGCCATAATCAAAAAAGCAGTTCCGATGCCTGCCACCACCATACGGGTTTTGCCGGAACCCTGCTTTTTACCCAGATCTTCTTCGTACTCATAGTTGTCGTTATAGGAAACCGGGCCGGTGGTTCCTTTCACAGTATTGATAGCATCCACATATTTGGTGGGGGTATCATCGATAAAATATTTATATTCGAACCGCACGCCGGGATTGCGCCGGAACTGTTCAATATCACTCAGCATCTCGGCTGCAGACTGATAACGCTGAGAAGGAACCTTCTGCATGGCTTTCATGGTGATTTCCTGCAGGCCTTCGGGAATATCGGGGTTGATTTCACGCGGCAGGGTGGGGTTTGCCTGCAACTGCATAATGGCCACAGAAACCGCGTTATCCGCCTCAAATGGCAGCTGACCGGTGATCATTTCATACAGCATCACGCCCACCGAATAAATATCGGCCTTTTCGTCGGTCAAATCGCCGCGGGCCTGTTCGGGAGCAATATAATGCACCGAGCCGATGGCCTTATCGGTCATGGTGCGTGTTTCGCTGCGTGCAAAGCGGGCGATACCGAAGTCCATCACCTTGATCGTGCCATCCTGCAAAAGCATGATGTTCTGCGGCTTGATGTCGCGGTGGACAATGCCTTTTTCATGAGCATGCTGAAGTGCACGAAGAATCTGCACGGTAAAATGGATCGCTTCCTTCCAGCGGACTTCTTTTTGCTGATCCAGGTATTCCCGCAGGGTGATGCCGTCTACATACTCCATAACGATGTATTGCATCCGGTCGCCAAAGCTTACGTCATACACCTTGACAATATTCGGGTGCGAGAGTACCGCAATGGCTTTTGATTCATTGCGGAAACGGCGCAGAAATTCGCTGTTGCCTGCAAATTCATCTTTCAGAATCTTGATGGCTACCATACGGTCATCAATCGTGTCATAGGCACGATATACAACCGCCATGCCGCCAACACCCAGCAGCTCATGAATTTCATAACGTCCATCCAATCGCTTTCCAGTATATTTATCCATGGTATTCCACTCCTATCCAGTGCTGTCAGTCTTCAATCAGCGTCACGGTAATATTATCGCTTCCGCCGCTTGCCAGCGCCGCCTGTACCAGCGCATCTGCCAGTTCCTGACCCTGATAGCTTCTGGCGTACTGATACATCTGTTCTGCATGAACATAATTACTTAAACCGTCTGAACAGGCCAACAGGGTTTCTCCCTGCCTGAATTCCAGCTCGGTATAATCAACATCAATCATCTCCTGCACGCCCAGCGCACGGGTAATGATATTTTTGTGCGGATGGTGGCGTGCCTGTGTTACTGTAATATCTCCACGGTTCAGCATTTCCTGCACCATGGAATGATCCATCGTTACCTGATGAACCCCGGAATGGGTGATATGATAAGCACGGCTGTCTCCGGCATGTATAATATGGGCTTTTCTGCGGGTGACGATGGCGGCTACCAAAGTAGTGCCCATTCCCGAAAGTTCAGGGGTATTCACAGAGGCATCAAAAATCTGTGTATTGGCTGTATATGCCGCAGCCGTCAGCAGATTTCGAATTGCACTGGCCTCCATTTCCGGTTGATATTCATTGGCAATCTGTGTTGTCATACAGGAAAGCGCCATTTCGCTGGCAATATTGCCGCCGTTTGCACCTCCCATTCCATCACACACAACCATCCATGCCCCGTCCGGCAGCAAACCGCATCCGCAGGCATCCTGATTTGAGCTTCGAAGCCCGATATCTGTTTTACTGACGGCTTTCATTCAATACCGCCTCCTCTTCATGTTTCCCCCGCAGCTGCCCGCAGGAGGCCTCAATATCTGAACCGAGCGTGCGCCGCACGGTTACGGGGATTCCCTTATCCGAAAGGATCTTGCTGAACTTTTGCAGCCGGTCTTGAGAGCTTTTGCGATAATTTGCACCCGTAACATCATTCACTGGAATGAGGTTGACATGGCACAACATGCCTTTCAGCCGCCGGGAAAGTTCCTGTGCACAAGCATCGGTATCGTTTACCCCTTGAATCATGGCATATTCAAACGAGATGCGCCGGTGCGTGGTTTCGGCATAATAGCGGCATGCCTTCAGCAGCGCTTCCACATTCCATTTGCGGTTCACCGGCATCGTGCGGGAACGGATCTGGTCATTCGGCGCATGCAGCGAAACCGACAGCGTGACCTGTAATTTTCTGTCTGCCAGGTCGTAAATCTTATCCACCAGCCCACAGGTAGAGAGCGAGATATGCCGTGCACCAATATTCATGCCCTCATCAGAGGACACCAATTCGAGAAACCGCAGGACATTTTCGTAATTATCCAGCGGCTCGCCCATCCCCATCAACACAATATTAGATACCCGGTTGCCGGAATCCTTCTGTGCAGCCTGAATCTGCGCCAGCATCTCAGATGGCGCCAGGTCACGGAACCAGCCGCCCTGACCGGTAGCGCAGAAAGTGCAGCCCATTTTACAGCCCGCCTGTGTGGAAATACATATCGAATAGCCGTGATGGTACTCCATCAAAACCGATTCCACATATTGGCCATCATGGAGCCGGAACAGGTATTTAATGGTATTATCATACCTTGAAACCCGTTTTTTTTCAATAATTGCTACAGATATGTAATATTTTTCACTGAGCTTTTGCCGCAGATCCCGCGAAAGGTCTGACATTTCATCAAATGATTCCACGCCCCGGTGCAACCAACGGTACACCTGCAGGCCACGAAATGCCGGAAGGCCCTCTGCCTGAAATGCTTTTTTGATTTCTGCCAGTGTCATGGATTTGATATCGGTTTTCAAGATTTTCTCTCCTCAGCTTTCCTGCTTCTTCTCAAACACCGCCACAAAAAATCCGTCCGTCCCACAGGAAAAGGGCGTCATGGTGAACTGGTGTTCCGGTTCCTGCACAGCACGGCTCATTCCCGCCGGAATATGGACGGGAATCGCTGTGAATTCCGGGTGTTCTTTCAAAAATACTCCTGCTGTCAGCCCGTTTTCATCGGGATTCAATGTACAGGTAGAATAGACCAGCCGTCCGCCGGGCTTGACCAACTTTGCGGCTTCATGCAAAATCCTTTTCTGCAAACCGGGAAGCTCACGCAGGCTTTCCGGCTTTTTATAGCGGATTTCCGGCTTGCGGCGAAGGATGCCCAGCCCGGAACAGGGTGCATCACAAAAGACAACGTCTGCCGGCTCCGGAGAAAACGCAGGGGTTTCGGCGTTGCGTACAGCGGCCTGCACACAGGTGAGCCCCAGACGCTCCGCGCCGGAACAGATGAGCCCTACTTTCCCTTTATAAAGGTCATAGGCGAAAAGCTCTCCCTGATTGTCCATCCATTCTCCAGCGGTAAACGTTTTACCGCCGGGCGCAGCACACACATCGACTACTCGCATCCCAGGACGAACTTCACCCTGCATCACGCATACCTGTGAAGAAAGATCCTGTATATGGAACCATCCCTGCTGGTATAGTGGGTGTTCTGCTACAGAGCCGGTATGTTCCAACCGCACTGCACCGGGAACGGATTCTACCGGTGTGGCTTTCATACCGGTTTCGGCGGCTTTTTTCACAAACTCCTCTACACTGCCCCGCAGAGGATTGACCCGCGCATACAAAAACGGCGGAACTGCAAGTGACTCCAGCATCTTCCGGCAGAAGTCCTCCCCATAAGAGTTTCGCCAGAAAGTAATCCAGTGTACAGGGCATCCGTATCGGACAGAAAGGGATTCGTCGCCGGTTTCGGGCCAGCGAAGGGCTTCCCGTTGGCGGAGAAGGTTGCGCAGCACGCCGTTGACAAACCCGGCGGCGCTGCTCTTTCCCACCTGACGGCAGGCTTTGACTGCCTCATTCACGGCGGCGGAATCGGGAATTTTGTCCATATACAAAAGCTGATACACGGCCAGCCGCAGCAACTCCCGCACGGAGGCGTCCAGCTTTTCCACCGGCTTTTTGCAGAACTGGTTCAGCGCCCAGTCGATGGCGATGCGTTTTTCGAGCACGCCGTAAAACAGCGCGGAAGCCAGCGCGGCCTCCCGCGGGGGCAGTTCCATCTGCCGGATGGTTTTATCAATCACGATATTGGAATAGCCTTCGCTTTCCTCCACCTGCAAAAGTGCCTGCAAAGCGGCGGTGCGTGCATCGTGTTTCATCAGGAACGATCCCTCCTGTTTCCTGCAATGGTGAGATAGTACAGCACAGAAAGCAGTGCCGTAAAGGTAGCGGCCAGATAGGTGAGTGCAGCGGCACGGAGCACCTTTTTCGCACCCTTCAGCTCTTCTTCATCCAACAAATTGCCCTGCTCCAGCGCATGGATAGCACGGGCACTGGCGTTGAACTCTACGGGCAAAGTCACAACCTGAAACAGTACGACCAAGCAATACAGGGCGATTCCCAGATAGATGACGAAATCATACTGCACTGGCAGCAAAAATCCGATGAGAATCAGTGGCGTGGCCAGATTGGCGCCGATATTGGTGACGGGCACCAGCGCGCTTCTCAGACGGATGGGCCAATAGCCGGTATGATGCTGAACGGCGTGTCCCGCTTCGTGGGCGGCGATTCCAACTGCGGCGATGGTGGCCTGATTGTAAACACCATCAGACAGGGCGATCACATTGGTACGGGGGTCAAAGTGGTCGGTGAGATTTCCCCGGATATGCTCAAAACGGATACCGGGCACCTGGTTACCCCAGAGAACCTGTTCCGCAGCCATAGCACCGGTAAGTCCTCGATGGTTCTGGATTTTGGAATATTTAGCATACGCGGATTTTACCATCATCTGTGCAATAAAGGACAGCAGGATGGCAGGAAGCATAAACGCCAGATACTGAAAATTAAAGTACATGAACGGCATAATATAACTCCTTTGGTATAAACGAAGATTCAATTCGGATGATATTTTAGAGCTGGACGTTTTTCTGTGTGCTTCTGATGTTCCCTTTGAGAAAACAGAGGAAGGCTGTTATCAGGAACGGGAAAAAACTTTTTTCTTGCAAAAAGTTTTTCTCTTTGCAATCTTCTCCCGGAAGATTGCAAATTCACTTTTCAAAAATGCGCCTTTCAGGTTAAAAGATTTCGCCCGTTGCGGCGGGCGACCAAGGGGCTGCGCGCCCTTGGAAGCGCGCCAAAGGGACTAAGGTCTCGCCTGCCGGCTCGGTCAGCGCCTTCTTCGGCCATTGTCTGCCGCGACAGATAAGATTGTTATTCGATGCCGCGCCCCCGCGAAGTACATCAAGGCTTAGCCTTGCTATTTTACCCCAAAACGGTATTTTTATCCAGCGGATGACCCAACAGGAATGCTTTACCCGCCATGCGCTTACTGTTTTCAGGCTGCACCAGTGTGAGCTTTACAGCGCCTTCCCCACAATACACGAAGAATTCACCATTTTCTGAAAATGCCTTTCCCGGCTCCCCGTTTTTCTCCGGGAAGACCTCTGTTTCCAACACCTTCATACGCTTACCGCGAAACAGGGTGTGAGCGGTAGGCCACGGAGAAAGGCCGCGCACCTTGTTGTGCACTTCCCAAGCCGAAGCTGTCCAGTCAATAACGGAAAGCTCCTTGGAAAGCATGGGGGCATAAGTAGCTTCTGCTTCATTTTGTGGGATAGATACCAGTACGCCTTCTTCCAGTCCGTGAATGGTCTTCATCAGCAGCGCCGCACCCATCTCTTTCAGCCGGTCGAACAGCTCGCCGGAAGTCTCGTTTTCAGGGATCTCCGTTTTTTTCATCAGCAGAATATCGCCAGTATCCATTCCCTCTGCCATGAACATAGTGGTGACACCCGTCACTTTTTCACCATTGAGCACTGCCCACTGAATCGGAGCCGCGCCGCGATATTTGGGCAGTAAAGAGCCATGTACATTCACGCATCCCAGAGGCGGCAAATCGAGAATCTCTTTCGGCAGGATTTTGCCATACGCTACGACCGCGATCAGATCGGGGGCCAGCTCTTTCAGGATTTCATAGGCCTCCCCAGTGCGCAGGCTGGCAGGCTGGTACACCGGCAGGTTGTATTGCAGCGCCAGTTCTTTTACCGGCGGCGGGGTGAGCGTATAGCCTCTTCCCTTCGGCTTATCCGGCTGGGTGAACACACCGCAGACTTCATGGCCGTCATCCAGCACGGCTTGCAAACACGGGACCGCAAAATCTGGGGTCCCCATAAATACGATTTTCATGGCACAGCCTCCTTTCAGCCTTCCAGCTCCTCGGGGGAAAGCATGCGGCTGGCGCGGGACGTAAACAGCACGCCTTCCAGATGGTCAAGCTCATGGCAGAAAGCGCGGGCCAACAGCTCTTCGCCCTCTTTCTCAAACCACTTGCCATGGCGGTTCTGTGCGCGCACCTTCACGCGCATGGGGCGCTCTACCAGGCCGTACTGCCCGGGCTGGGACAGGCAGCCTTCTGCACCGTTCTGTGTTTCTTTGCTGGTCTCGATGATCTCCGGGTTGATAAGCTCAATCAGCTCGTCGCCCACATCGATAACCACAATACGGCGCAGAATTCCCACCTGCGGTGCAGCAAGGCCCACACCGTTGGAATCATACATGGTATCAGCCATATCGTTCAGCAGCACAGCCAGCTTGTGGTCGAATTTTTCCACGGGACGGCACTTCTTATTCAGCACTTCGTCTCCAAATTTGACAATATTTCGGATTGCCATCTGAAAATCATTCCTTTCTGTTTCAAGAAACATCTGCGGGAAAACCGCTTTTATTTTCATCCGTCTTTCTCAATAAATACGGCGGAAATTCCAATTGACAGGAACTTCAATTTATAAAATGCTATCCGGGTTACAGTCAGCAAAAGCGGTCACCCGGGTGAATTCCTTCTGCTTTGCAAAATCGAGCAGCAGCCGGGAGACCATCTCCCGCAGGCGGCGGCTATTCCGGCATTTGATGATGAGCTTATACCGGTATTTATTGCTCACCTTTGCCACCGAGGCCGGAGACGGGCGCAACACCCGCAGCGGCAGGTCGGGATATTCAGCTCCCGCTATCTGCTGCAAATGGAGCAGCATCCACCGGCTGCCAGCCTGCACAGCCTCTTCCCATTCGCCCACAAATCCGAATACCAAGATATCGGAAAAAGGCGGGTAGAGCATGGCACGGCGGAACTGAATCTCATTTCGGTAAAACGCATCGTAATCCTGCTGCGCCGCCAGCCGGAACGTGGGATTTTCCGGCGTAAAGGTCTGGATGATGGCGGTTCCTGGATAACTTCCGCGGCCGGAGCGCCCCACCACCTGGGTAAGCAGGTCAAACGCCCGCTCGTTGCTGCGGAAATCATCGTTATACAGCATCTGGTCGGCGTTAAGTACACCTACCAGCGTCACATTTTCAAAGTCAAGCCCCTTGGCTACCATCTGTGTCCCCACGATCACATCATATTCCCCACGGGCAAAGGCGTTCAGCTTTTTGGCGTATGCATCACGCGCCAATGTGCTGTCTGCATCCAGACGCAGAATGGACGCCTCCGGCAAGAGCTCCTGGAGCTCTTCTTCAGCACGCTGGGTGCCAAGCCCGGAATAGCGCACTTCTTTTTCGTGGCAATAGGGACACTCTGCGGTAAAAGGCACCGAATATCCGCAGTAATGGCATACCAGCCGGTGATTGGCCGCATGGTATGTCATAGAAATACTGCAATGCGGGCAGGTAATCACCTCGCCGCAGGCTTTGCAGGATGCAAAGGTATGGTACCCTCGGCGATTCAGCAGTAAAATGGACTGCCGTCCCTCTGCCAGGTTCTGCTGTAAGGCGTTCATCAGGGGGGCGCTGAGGATGGAAGTGTTGCCCTTTTCCACTTCATGGTTCATGTCCACCACCTGTACCTCGGGCAGCTGTGCCGGGCCATACCGCACGGTCAGTCCATTGAGCGTATAGCGCCCGCTCTTTGCCAGAAAGAAGCTTTCGACCGACGGAGTAGCGGAAGCCAGCACGCACAGCCCCTTGTGCCACGCGCACCGGAACTTTGCCACATCACGGGCGTGATACCGGGGGGAAGACTCGGATTTATAGGTGTACTCCTGTTCTTCGTCTAGTATCACCAGCCCCAAATCGCGGAAAGGGGCAAACGTCGCCGAACGGGTTCCCACTGCAATATTGGCTTTGCCGTCGCGGATGCGCTTCCACTCATCCAGCCGCTCCCCCAGCGAAAGGCCGCTGTGAAATACCGCTACGCCTTTTCCATACCGCCGCTGGAACAGCGAAATCGTCTGCGGCGTAAGGGAAATTTCGGGCACCATCACAATGATGCCCCGGCCCTGCCGGTGCACTTCATCAATCAGGCGCATAAAGACCTGTGTTTTTCCGCTGCCCGTAACGCCGTACAGAAGGGATACGCCTCCCTCCCCTTTCTGGTACTGGGCCAACAGCCGCTCATAAGCTCTTTGCTGCTCAGGTGTCAGATGGATATCACGTTCCGGTTCTGCCTCGGCATTCTGGCTGCTGCTACGGTATACCTCGCAGTCAAACAGCTCGGCGCCGCCTTTCTTGACCAGCGCACTGACCACAGCCGGGGTCACACCGGTAAAATAGCAGACCTCCTTTACCGAAGCCGGCCCTACCTCCGACAGTACCCGGTAAACTTCGCTTTGCCGGGGGCTGAGCTTAACCCCCGCAGGCAATTCTTCCACCGCCCGTGCCATGCGCACTGTAGCATCTCCCACCTGCCGGGCCACTTCATTGGAAAGAACAATCACCCCGCGTTCTTCCAGCTGTAAAAACTCCGGGCAATCCTCAGCAATGCCACATTTAGAGAGAAAATCCCCCAATTCGGGAGGCTTACGGCAGGCACGCAGGCGGGTGAGAATCTGCCATTGGAGCTCGGTAAAGGCTTCGCGGTCAAAATTGGTAAAGGAAGGCGAAAATGAAATCTGCCGGTACAAACGCAGGTTCATCCCCACTGGCAAAAAGAGCTTTATTGCGTCGAACAGGGTGCAGAAATACCGTTCTTTCATCCAGACAGCCATTTTCAAAAATTCATCTGAAAGGAGCGGGTGTTCATCCAATACCGCCTGAACAGGTTTGATTTTCTCGTATTCCCGCTCTTCGGTCAGAGAAAGGATCATTCCCAGACGGTTTTTTCCACCTGGTCCAAACGGCACCAGTACCCGGCAGCCTGGCAGTGCACGGGACGCCAGATTTTCAGGCACCTCATAATCAAATGCTTTATCAAAATGGTACACCGTGTTTTCTACCGCAATTTTTGCAATCCCCATGTGCCTTTCCTTCCTTTCCCGGATAAATCAAAACCCCTGCGAAAAACCTCCGCAGGGGTTCTGCTAACCTTCCCGCCGGAAAACGAAAGTTTTCACTGCGATTACTCTTCCGCAGCTTCTTCCTTTGTCTCAACAGCAGGAGTCTCAGAAACGGCTTCTTTCTGCTGCTGTGCAGGGACTGCCGTCTCCTCTTCCTCCAACTCGCTGGGGTCAGGCTCAATAATTTCACAGCGATGATTGACAAAATCACGCACTGCCAGCTCTACCGGCTTGGGAACCAGAATCGTCTTTGTCTCTTCTGCTTCCTGTGCAATCTGGCGGGCGCGTTTTGCAACAGCAACTACCAGGGAATAGCGGCTGCTGTGTGGGCAATCGATAATATTCGCAGACGGTTTAAGCATCAATCAACACCCTTTCCACAATCGAACTTACACGGATAAAACGATGTCTTTCCGCAGCAATAATGGTCTTGATTTCTTCAACTGCCACATCTACAGTGTCGTTGACAATGACATAATCATAATCTTCAGCACAATGTACTTCCTGACGGGCAGCTTCCAGGCGGGCATCCACCACAGCATCCTGTTCGGTACTGCGCCCGCGCAGACGGTTTTCCAGCTCACGCATGGAGGGAGGCAGAATAAAAATACTCACGCACTCGGGCATAATCTTTTTCACCTGTGCACCGCCCTGTACATCGATTTCCAAAATGACATCCTGTCCATCATTGAGCCAGCTTTCTACGGGGCCTTTGGGGGTTCCATAGCAGTTGCCCACATACTCGGCGTGCTCCAGCATTTCGCCGTTTTTCACCAGACTGTCAAATTCATCACGGCTGAGGAAAAAATAGTCTTCTCCATCCACTTCTCCAGGACGGGGTGCGCGGGTAGTTGCAGAAACCGACAGCTTCAAGCTGCGGTCATCATCCATCAAACGCTTGATAATAGTTCCTTTTCCCGCGCCGGAAGGAGCGGAAAGAACCAGCAAAAGTCCTTTGTTCATTCGTCTTCAATCTCCTCGTCAATAATATCGTCATCGCGGTCGTTAAGACGGTTTGCCACGGTTTCGGGCTGAACTGCCGATAAAATCACATGGTCGCTGTCTGTCACGATTACCGCGCGGGTGCGGCGGCCATAAGTTGCGTCAATCAGGGTACCGCGCTCTTTGGCGTCCTGAATAATCCGCTTAATGGGCGCAGATTCCGGGCTGACAATCGCTACCAGGCGGTTGGCCGAAACCATATTGCCAAAACCGATGTTGATCAGTTTCATTCGTGTCTTTCCTCCCTCATTCAATGTTCTGGATTTGCTCGCGGATTTTCTCGATCTCCGCTTTGATATCCACAACCATATAGGCAATCTGGGAGTCTGTTGCTTTTGAGCCAATCGTGTTGGCTTCGCGGTTCATCTCCTGTACCAGAAAATCCAGTTTTCTGCCCACCGGCTCACCGGACTCCAGCATTTCTTTCATCTGCTGGAAGTGGCTGCGCAAACGGACCGTCTCTTCTGCTACGGCAACCTTATCGGCAAAAATGGCAGTTTCTGTCAGCAAGCGCTGTTCATCCACAGAAGTATCGCCCAACAGCTCCTGAATTTTCAGCCGCAGCTTCTCCTGATATTCCTCCACCGTCTGCGGCGAACGCTCTTCAATCGCATCCACCAGCTTCATAATGGTGTCAGCACGGCTCAGCACATCTGCTTTTAGGCGCGCTCCCTCCGTTTCGCGCATATGAATAAAATTCACTAATGCTTCATCAGCTACCTGCTGCACACTTTTCCATACAGCTTCTTCATCTTCGGGAGCTTTATGAACTGAAAAAATATCACTGTACCGGGCGACTGTAGACACTGAAATATCATCTTTCAAATCATAACGGTCTGCCAGCTCGCGCAGAGCCTGTACATAACCAGAAGCCAGCGGGTGATTCACCAGCACCTCGGCCTGTGCGGTCTCCAATGCTTCCACGGAAATATAGGCGTCTACCTTACCGCGGAAAATTTTGCCCTGCAAATAGGATTTCATTTTCTCATCCAGAAAAGCATATCCCCGGGTAGTACGGCAGGAAAATTCAAAATAGCGATGGTTTACCGACTTGAATTCTACTGTGACCGCGCGCCCATCCACGATCATTTCACTGCGGCCATACCCCGTCATACTGCGTATCATACGCTCATCTCAATTCCGTCTGTAAATTTTTGGAACCTTCACCAGGTCACAAAACAGCAATTCTATTTTACCATTCCTACCCCGTTATTGCAACCATGAGGCGCGATTTTTAAAAAACCTCACAAAAATCCGACACAAATTCCTCATAAAATCAGTCAAGGGCTGCCGCCCCGTCTCCATTTTTTCGGAAACACGGCGGACAGCCCCTGATTTTGCATTGTAATTTGCATCGCGAAGCATAATATCCTTACGGCTTATCCCCCGCGCAATGTGTTTTTAATTACACAGGATGCACATTGGCAGCAGCATCAGCATGCTTGCCGTCGATACCATACTTCTTGTTGCGGCGCTTCTCGAAGAAATCTTTTGCCACCTTCGGGAACTGTGCATAGGAGAGCACGTCTTCCTCCTGCTCTACCCACTCGGCGCACTCTTTGCGCAGAGTCTCGAGTTCGGGCTCAAGCAGATCTGCCGGACGGCAGGTGATGGGCTCCTCATCGCCGATGATCTTCTTCTGGAACTCGGGATCAACCGGCACAGGAGTGGTACCGTACTTGCCGGCTACCAGGCCCTTGAACTCGTTGGTGCACATCTTGTAGCGTTCGCCGGTGATGACGTTGAACACAGCCTGCGTACCCACGATCTGAGAAGTCGGGGTAACCAGCGGCGGATAGCCGGAATCCTTACGCACGCGCGGTACTTCTTCCAGCACCTCAGTGAGCTGGTCGGCCTTGCCAGCCTGCTTCAGCTGAGACAGCAGGTTGGAGAGCATGCCGCCTGGCACCTGATAGATCAGGGCTTTGGCGTCGGTTGCCAGCATCTTCGGATCCAGCAGACCTTCCTTGATGTACTTCTCACGCAGGGTCATGAAGTACTCGCGGATTTCACTGAGAGCCACCAAATCCAGACCAGTGTCATACTCGGTGCCTTTGAGTGCAGCCACCATAGACTCAGTGGGAGCATGGGAGGTACCCAGAGCCAAAGGAGACATAGCGGTATCGATCATATCTGCGCCAGCCTCGATGCCCTTCAGCAAGCACATGGAAGCCAAGCCGGAAGTATAATGGGTATGAATCTGTACGGGAATCTTTACAGCAGCCTTGATAGCCTTGACCAAAGCCTCGGTCTCATAAGGGGTCAGCAGAGCTGCCATATCCTTAATGCAGATGGAGTCTGCACCGGCATTCTCGATGGTCTTGGCATAGTTCACATAGTATTCGTGAGTGAACACGGGACCGGTGGTGTAGGAGATAGCAACCTGTGCATGGGCGCCTTCTTTCTTAGCGGCCTTGATAGCAACTTCCAGATTCTTGATGTCGTTCAGAGCGTCAAAAATACGGATGATGTCGATACCGTTGGCAACGGAACGCTGCACAAAGTACTCGAGCACGTCATCAGCATAGTGACGGTAGCCCAGCATATTCTGGCCACGGAACAACATCTGCAGCTTGGTATTGGGGCACATCTTACGGATAGTGCGCAGGCGCTCCCACGGATCTTCGTTCAAGAAACGCAGGCAGGAGTCGAAAGTAGCGCCGCCCCAGCATTCCAGAGAGTAAAAGCCGACCTTGTCCATCTTCTCGAGGATGGGGGTCATATCGCTCAGCGGCATACGGGTTGCCAGCAGAGACTGATGAGCGTCACGCAGGACGGTTTCGGTAATCAGAATTTTCTTAGACATGGACAAATACCCCCTTACTGGAGGGAAACGATAGCAGCGCCGGTATCAACGCTCTCGCCCTTGTTGACATGAACAGCAGCCACAGTAGCATCATGGGGAGCCATGATCTCGTTTTCCATCTTCATTGCTTCCAGAATAGCCAGCACATCGCCCTTCTTGACGCTGTCGCCAGCCTTTACATTGACAGACAGGATGGTGCCGGGCATGGGAGCAGCCACAACCTCAGCATCGCCGGCAGGAGCGGGAGCAGCGGCCGGTGCCGGAGCAGCAGCAGGAGCGGCAGGAGCGGCAGGAGCGGCAGGAGCAGCAGGTGCCGGAGCAGCGGCGGGAGCAGCAGCCACGGGAGCAGCGCCGTTCACTTCTTCTACCTGAACGTTGTAGGCAACGCCGTTAACAGTAATCTTCAGATTTTTCATGATAAAAACTTCCTCCTGTTTCTGTATCCAAAATAACCGGAATTACAGCTGAATGTTCGCATGCTTCTTGGGCAGACGGCTTACGCGCTTGCCAACCAGCATGTCCAGATTTGCAACCACCTTGGCGCGGGTTTCAGCAGGATTGATGATATCCTCGATGAAGCCGGCAGCAGCAGCCTTGAAGGGGGTGCACTCGGTCTTTGCATATTCGTCGATCAGCTTCTTGCGATCCTCTACCGGATTCTCGGAACCGGCCAGCTTGTCACTCCAAGCAAACATAGCGCCAGTTGCGGGAGCCAGCGGGGAAACCACAGCGTTCGGCCATGCCATGGTCACATCGGCGTTTGCGCCGCGGCCAGCTACAGCGATGTAAACAGCGCCGTATGCGTTGCCGGTGATCACGGTAACCTTTGCACAAGTTGCCTCGGAATAAGCATTGGAGAGCTTGGAAGCCTCACGCACAGAAGCGAACTTCGTTGCGTTGACCACGCTCACCACCGGAATAGCGAATGCATCGCAGAAGCGGACAAAACGTGCAGCCTTTGCGCAGGAATCAGCGTCGATCTCGTCCTGATAGGCAACCAGACCCACAGTGGTGCCGGAAACCTGTGCCAGACCAGAAACAACAGCTGCGCCAAAGCCCTTCTGCAACTCGATAAAGGAAGCGTCGTCTGCAACAGCAGCGATCACATCGGCAGCAGAGGAAGCGTCGGTCAGAGCAGCGCCGGTGTTCTCACCAAACATGTCGGTAACCGGTGCGCCAGAGAGGTTATTGGAGGGGAGCGCGGTGATGAGTGCGCGGACCGTATCAATGGCCTCTTCTTCATTTTCGGCAGCAATATGGCATACGCCAGCCTTGACAGCCTCTTCGGTAGAAGCGCCGCACCCGCTGGTCTCCAGCGTCAGCTCGCCTTCTTTGGACATAACCACCAGGTCAGCATTTGCGGCGACCATTGCGGAAACACCAATACAAGGACCCAGTACAACCGCAATTTGCGGTACCACACCAGAGAGGTTGTTGCTGTGCAGCAGGATCTCTCCGTAAGCTGCCAGCATGTCGGCGCCTTCATTCAGGCGGCCACCGATGGAATCATAGATACCGATGACCGGTGCTCCGGTCTTTACGGCCATTTCATATACTTTCTTCATTTTGGAAGCCTGTGCTTTGGACATTGCGCCGCCGCAGATATCAGGGTTCTGTGCGAACACATAAGCAGGGCATCCTTCAATTGTACCAAAGCCGGCAGCTGCTTCTGCAAAGTCATCACCGGATTTTGCATAGGAATCGATCTCAGTAAACGTTCCTTCATCAAACAGCCGAGCGATGCGCTTATATGCACGAGTATCCTTCAGTGCATCACGAGAAGCCTGCAGCATTTCCTTGCCTGCGCTCATTATTGTTCCTCCATTTCTCGCTTTAAATTAAGGGCCGGACGGGAACCCGACCAGCCCCGAATTATTACAATACACGGTTCATTATAATCCATTCGGCCCGGATTGACAAGTGGTTCTTGTGAAAAAATTAGCAAATCCTCACGAACCCGTGTATTTTACGATGGTTTCCAGCCCTGTTTCAGCGCCGTCCGGCATAGGAGTAAAACCGCGCAAACGCAGAAATTCATTCAGCTCCGGCTGCATGCATTTGATGCGGTATGCACCGGTAGCCGCACCGTATGAGGCCGCTGCGCGCATCAGGCTGTCTGCGATAAAAACGGTTTCACCGGCAGGCTCACCTTCTCCGGGAAATTCCATATGCAGTATGCGCAGAACGGAATGGAGCATGTCCACAGCTACCCAGCCAAGCTCCTCCTGCCCGTCACCCATCATCAGCACGCGCACATTATCTTCCCTTGCGATTGAAAGGGCGTCCAGCAGAGCCTTTTCCCTTTCCCGGTCTTCCATTGGCAGAATGGTCAGCACGGCGGTTCCCTCCTTCCCTCTTTGCGGCAGAACGTTTTGCAGCGGCAGCCTGTGCCTGCTCGCTGCGGTTGCGGCGGTCCGCTTTGGCGGAAGCTGCCATCAGATTGCGCACTTCTTCTTTTGTCAGCTCGCGGTACTGGCCGGGCTGCAACATTCCCAGCCGCACAGAACCTATGGCGATCCTCTTCAGACGCGCTACTTCCAGGCCCAGCTGTTCACACATATTGCGAATCTGGCGGTTGCGTCCCTCGTGCAGAACAATTTCCAACACCACACGGCCGGGAGCCTGCTCCAGCACTTTGACGCCGGCGGGAGCAGTCTTCTTTCCGTCGATCACCATACCTACAGACATCTGAGTCAGCTGGTCTTCGGTGATGCCGGGACGAACCGTAACACGATACACCTTGGGCACATGGCGAGAAGGATGGGTCATAGCGTTGGCAAAAGCACCGTCGTTGGTCATGAGCAGCAGGCCTTCGGAATCGCGGTCAAGCCGTCCCACGGGGTACACCCGCTCGGGGATATCAGATACCAGTTCAGCCACACACTTGCGATCCATCTCATCGCGCATGGTGGTGATGAAACCTCTGGGCTTATGAAGCATGAGATAAATTTTTTCACGCACCGGTTCTACCAGTACCCCGTTCACCGTTACATGGTCGTGAACGGGATCCACCTTATCGCCGATCTGGGCGGTGCGGCCGTTGACCTGCACTTTTCCGGCTGCGATCAGCTCTTCTGCCTTGCGCCGGGAAGTTACGCCGCAATCAGACAGCATTTTCTGCAATCGAACATCATTAGGCATATACTTGAATTCCTTTCCTGTATCTTACTCCATGTTTTCTTCCTTTATGTTACCCTGTCAGGCCAAAAAATGCAAGTACCCTTTCCCACCAGGAAGGATTTCTTTCCGGTAAAATGACGTTTTCATCTGCCAAAAGCGGCAGTTCGGCTACAGTTTCCCCTTTCAATATATATTGGACGCATCCAACCTGCTGCCCTTTCTCCACCGGGGCGTACAAAAAACGCGGCAGCATAACCACCCTTCGGACTGCTCCCTCCTGTGTGACCGGCAAAGCGGCTGTAACCGGTTCCTCCCCGCCGCGAACCGTAATTTCTCCCTGCCCTGCCACAGGCACCCGGCAGGAAAATCCGCTTTCATCAAAGGTGAGGGTCGTCATGCGTGAAAATCCATAATCCAGCAGGGCGGCGTGGTCATTCCAATCATCCGGGGCATTCAGTGTAACAGCTACCAGCCGCACCCCGTCTTTTTCGGCAGAAGAAACAAGGCACCGGCCTGCCTTTTTGGTAAAACCGGTTTTCACGCCAGTGCATCCTTCATACAGTTTCAACAGCCTGTTGTGGTTCTGATAGGTCACAGTTTTCTCTGGCGACAGAAAGGTTACCTGCATGGAACGGGAACCGGCAATCGCGGCGAAATTCGGGTTGCTCATGGCGGCGGCGCCCAGCTTTGCCATATCCAGCGCAGTGGAATAGTGCGTCTCCCCGTCCAGTCCGGAAGGAGTATCAAAATGCGTATTTGTCATTCCCAGTTCCCCGGCCCGCTGGTTCATCCGCTTGACAAACGCTTCGGCGGAACCTGAAATAGCGATGGCCGCAGAATTGGCGGCGTCATTACCTGAAACGGTGAGCATCCCAACCGCCAGGTCGTGAAGCGTCAGGCGGTCACCCTCGCGCAGACCCATGGAAGAACCCTCCACCAGTACCATTTCCCGGGTGATGGTCACTTCACGATTCTCGATGGCTGCTTCTTCCAGAGTGAGCAGGGCTGTCATAATTTTGGTGGTACTGGCCATCGCATGCTGTTCGCTGCCGTTTTTCTCAAACAGCACTTCTCCGCTGTCCATATGAATCACGGCAGCGTATTGTGCCGATACAGACGGCGCTTCCTGCGCAGCCGCTTCTATAAAAAAAGCCGGCGACGCCAACAATAAGGGCAAAATCGCCAGCGCCAGCACTTTTTTTACAAAACGTACCATGATTTTCATGCATACCACCCTTTCGGCAAGGTTATGGCCAGAGCCATACTGTAAATCTATGCGCTTCGAAGCGGCGGTATACAAACTTCCGGCGGCGTGCCAGATGCTGCCGGTATCGGAAAAAGACAGATTTGAAAATTCCAGTAAAAGCATTGACAAAAGCGGATGAAGTGCTTATACTGAACCATGTTCATATTGAGGTGATTGGATGAATACGGTTGTTACATCAAAAGAAGAGATTCTAAAAGCCAGCCGCGAGCTGATTCAGCAGCAAGGATGCCCGGCTGTGAATATCCGCTCGGTAGCCGCCGTATGTGGTATTTCTGTTGGCTCGATCTATAATTATTTCGGCTCAAAAGCAGAGCTGGTTGGGGCTGCTGTGGAGAGTGTGTGGCATGAAATTTTTCACCGGCCAGAAGAAGGGATGATGTTTCCCGATACGCTTTCCTGCATCTGTTGGCTATATCAGCGCATGGAATACGGCTGCAAACAATACCCCGGTTTTTTCTCTCTGCATTCCCTTCACTTTTTGCAGGAAGAAAAAGAGGACGGCAAACGCCGGATGCAGAAAACCTGGCAGCATATTTCGGATAATCTCTGCTTTGTCATCAAACATGACCCCAATCTCCGCGAAGATGCCTTCAATCAGGAATTCACTGTGGAAAAATTCGCAGATATGCTGTTTTCCCTTTTTCTTTCTGCAATATTCCGGCAGGATTTTAACCCTGGCACTGTACTTGAAATGGTGCGCAGAACCCTGTATGCATGATTCCCACCCCATCGTGGGAATTCTTTTTACTACAAATTGAACAATGTTCAATATGGAAAGGATGAAAG
>DVIY01000067.1 GCA_018710915.1 Candidatus Gallacutalibacter pullistercoris | reverse complement strand
TTTTCTTGTATAAAATTCATCTGGCAGTATGAATTTTTTAGATAAAATGGGAAGTATTGTCAAAGGTTCGGGGAAAAGAATCTGGTTATATTGCACCTTGACCAGATTTTGCTCATGCGGTATGATAAAAGAGTCCTAAACGGTTTGGTCAGAAAACAGGACAAATCTGTGATTCAGAATTACAGGAGGTATCATTATGCAGACTCTTCAGATCGTGCTTGCTACCATTGACGACGTCAAGCGCTTTGTAACACTCACCAACAAGTACAGTTTTTCCATTGATCTCTCCAATGGCAAGTATAAAATTGACGCAAAATCCATCATGGGTGTGTTTAGCTTGGGAACTTCCCAGCCGGTAACCCTTGAGATTGACAGCGATGCTTCTCAGAGCCGGGAAGTCGAGGAATTCATCAAAGCCGTACAGGAATTTGCCGTACAGTAATCCCTGCAAAACAGGATATCACCGTATTTTGGAAGCGGCCTGCTCCTTTTCAGGAGTCAGGTCGCTTTTTCCATTTCTTCAATTCTGCCCGAAAGCTCTTCCCATTCCAGCAAAAGCTCTTCATTTCGTTCATTCAGGCGGTCCATTTCTGCTGAAAGCTCCATTGTTTTTTCAAAGTCACTGGCAGTTTCGGGGTTTTGCAGCTCTTTGCCCAGCTGGCGGATTCGCTCGTCATTTTGTTCGGTTTCGGTTTCCAGTCGTGAAAGAGCGGTGCGTGCCTTGCGAAGTTCAGAGGCCTTTTCTTTACGAAGGCGATATTCATTCACCTTGGGGGCAGACTGCACGGCTTTTTCTTCCTGTTCTTCTTTACGGCGGGCGAGGTATTCCTCGTAATTGCCGATATATTCCTGTGCGCCGTCGCGGTCAAGATAGTAAATGCGGTCAGCCAGCTTGTTAATCAGATAACGGTCATGTGAAACGATGAACAGCGTACCGTCATAATGCAGCAGCGCGTCTTCCAGCGCCTCGCAAGACTGAATGTCCAGGTGGTTGGTCGGTTCGTCCAACAGCAAAAAGTTTGCTTTCGAGAGCATCAACCGCAGCAGCAGCAGGCGCGCACGCTCTCCGCCGCTCAGGGCAGAAACCATCTTGTATACATCCTCGCCGCGGAACAGGAACACGGCCAGCGCATTGCGGATTTCTGTCTCGGTCATGCGCGGGTGGCGGTCCCAGATTTCATCCAGCACGGTCTTGGTTTCATCCAGCCCGCTCTGCATCTGGTCGTAATACCCCACATCGATACCCGCACCAAATCGCACGCTGCCCGCTGTGGCCTCATATTCCCCCATCAAGATTTTCAGCAGAGAGGTTTTTCCGCAGCCGTTGGGGCCGATGAGGAAAATCCGTTCCTGACGGTGCACTTCCATATCTACATGGGAAAACAGCGGTTTATTGTCGAAAGAGAGTGCGAGATTCTCGGTAAACATCACATCATTGCCGCCGCGCTGGCTGGCGCCAAAGCCGAAATGGATGGAGGGCAGCACAGAATCCGGCTTGACAAGCGTTTTTTCCAGCCGGGCAATCACCTTGAGTTTACTCTCGGCCGTGCGGATATTTTTCTCGCGATTCCACTGGCGCTGCTGCGCCACAATCCCCTCCAAACGCTTGATTTCACGCATGGTGTTGT
The DNA here is from genome assembly GCA_018710915.1 of Candidatus Gallacutalibacter pullistercoris. GTDB lineage: Bacteria > Bacillota > Clostridia > Oscillospirales > Acutalibacteraceae > Heritagella_A > Heritagella_A pullistercoris. Next base: position 974 of record DVIY01000067.1, on the reverse strand, counting down.
CATATTTGCGCTGGATGGTCAGCGCATTTTCTTCTTTCTGGCCGAGATGCTGGGTGTAGTTGCCCTTATAGAGCGTCAGGCGCTGATGCTCCATCTCAAACGTGCGCTCGGTCACAGTATCCAGGAAAAACCGGTCATGCGAAATAACCAGATAGGCGCCTGGAAAACCGCGCAGGAAATCTTCCAGCCATTCCACCGACTGGATATCGAGATGGTTGGTCGGTTCGTCCAACAGCAGCAGATTTGCGCCGCTGAGCAGCATTTTGGCCAGCTGGAGTTTTGCTTTCTGTCCACCGCTAAGCACCCCTACCGGCATGCCCATCTGTTCATCGGAAAATCCCAGACCCAGCAATGCACTTCGGGCACGGGCGCGGCAGGTAAGGCCACCCTGTGCAGCAAACTGGTCGTTTAAAAGCATCTGCCGCTCAATCAGCCTGTTATCCGGATGCACCTGCAATCGTGTGTTGATATCTTCCAGCTCCTGCTCCATTGCAAGCAGGGAAGAAAAAACTGTCAGCACTTCGTTATAGGCACTCCGATCCAAATCGCGGCACACATGCTGCTCCATATAGCCGATACGGCATTCTTTTGATTTATAAATTTCACCGCTATCATACGGCAGGTCACCGGTTAGAATTTTAAAAAGGGTCGTTTTGCCAGAGCCGTTCACGCCCACCAGCCCAATATGGTCGTGGTCCTGAATCTCAAAGGAAGCCCCTGCAAAGACCAAATCGGTGCCAAATGATTTTTGCAGCTGGCTGATACTGAGCAGAGCCATAGAATCCGTTCTCCTTCTTTCTGAATAATACAATCCCCCGCACGCTTTGTGAACCATAAGAGACCGTAATAAAATGCACATTCATTTTATTATACAAAATCCGACAAGGAGAATCAAGATGCATTGTCAGATTATATTCTTTCCTACTGTAGAGCTACAATACATATTGGACAGCAGAGCAAGTAAAAGCAAATAA
>DVIY01000066.1 GCA_018710915.1 Candidatus Gallacutalibacter pullistercoris | reverse complement strand
CAATTTTAATTGCCAGTGCCAGCAACAAAAAAAAGGGGCAGGTAATCAGTAAAATCAGCAGAGAAATCACAATATCAAAAACACGTTTGCAAACAAGATGTCCTTTTTGCCTTTCAAGGCAGTTTGACCAGACTTCTACTTGTTTTGTCCGCATCTGTTCGGGCAAAGGTTCTTTTTTCATTCTATCACTCCTCGTGCAGGACTTTTCATATCTTCCAAAATCAGGAATATTATACAATATTTCCGCGAAAAAATCCACCGCAGGGCAATAAAAGCAAAAACGGCGTATCCATTTTCAGCTTTTCTCCTTTTTTCACTTTATGATTTCGGAAAAAGCATAAAAGAAAGCCATAAACTCATTTACTTTTTGGTAGGATTTTGGTATACTTATGACAATAATGATTTTCGGCCTGCGTGATTGGCATAGCAGGCTTAATGATTATTCAGTAAAGGAGTCTGTATATTATGAAGTATTTGGGAATTGATGTTGGCGGAACCAATATCGCAGTTGGAATCGTGGATGAAAATGATAAAATCGTTGCCAAGGTTTCCAATAAAACCCCTGTTCCCTGCACAGAAGACGTCTTCTGCGACTGTGTTGCCAAAACCGCTTACGAAGCTATGGAAAAGGCTGGCGTTACGCTGGCAGATCTGCCCTGGATCGGTCTGGGATGCCCCGGTACCATCAATCGCGCTACCGGTGTTGTTGAGTTCTCCAACAATCTGGGATATTCCAATTTCCCCGTAAAAAAGATGCTGGAAGAACGTTTTGAGGGCAAGGAAGTCATCATTGAAAACGACGCAAACGCAGCTGCTTACGGTGAATATCAGGCTGGCGCCCTGAAGGGTGCAGATAATGCAGTTGCTATTACACTGGGTACTGGTGTCGGCAGCGGTATCATTATCGACCACAAAATTTATGCCGGTAACAACTTTGCTGCTGGTGAGATGGGCCACCATGTCATCGTGTTTGATGGCCGCCAGTGCACTTGCGGCCGTAAGGGCTGCTGGGAGCGTTATGCTTCTGCTACCGGTTTGATTATCACCACAAAAGAAGCAATGGAAAAAGCCGACAAGGATGCCCCTATCTGGAAACTGGTGGATGGCGATATCAACCGTGTAAGCGGTCGTACTGCATTTGACGCTATGCGCGCCGGAGACCCGGTTGGCCAGGCTGTTGTGGATGAGTATATCGCTTATCTGGGCTGCGGTATTGTCAATGTTATCAACACCTTCCAGCCCGATATTCTGTGCATCGGCGGCGGTATCTGCAATGAGGGCGAGACCCTGCTGGCTCCTCTGCGTGAATATGTCGAGAAAGAGCAGTACGCTATGAACTCTTCCAAGAAGACTGTTATGTGCCGTGCTGAGCTGGGCAACGACGCTGGCATTATCGGTGCGGCTCTGCTGGGTAAATAATCCAAACATATCTGCGACGACGGGCCCCCGCTTCCCGTGGGAGCCCGTTCTGTCTGCCGGGCTGATTCCCGGCATCAACCAACTTGTGAGGAATACATTATGAGTGTTGAAAAAAAACCTTTTGGGGTGCTGCCTGATGGCCGGGCGGTAGAACTGTACACTTTGAAAAATTCATCTGGGACGACGGTTGAAACCATGCCTTACGGCTGCCGGCTGGTCAAGATTTTGACACCGGATCGCAATGGCCTTTGGGGCGATATTGTCATTGGGCATGATACCTTTGAAGAGTATCTCTCTGATGTGCACGGAAGCCTGATCGGCCGTTTTGCCAACCGCATTGGTGGAGCTTCTTTTACGATTGACGGAAAGGAATATCCTTTGCTGAAAAACGACGGTGAAAACTGCCTGCATGGCGGCAGCGTCGGTTTTGCACATATATTATGGGAAGTTGCTGAAGTTCACAATACCGATGAGCCCTCTATCGTATTTACTTACACCAGCCCTGACGGAGAAAGCGGTTTTCCCGGCAATTTGCAGCTGTGTGTAACCTATACGCTTTCGGCTGATAACTCCCTGATTCTGGATTATCAGGCCGAATGTGACAAGGAAACTCCTTTGAATCTGACCAACCATGCTTACTTCAACCTGTGTGGAGATCCGGGTATCCTGCCGCTGCACACGGTTTTGCAGATCTATGCAGACGAAGTAACCGAAGTAACCGACGATCTGATTCCTACTGGAAATTTCTTGAAGGTCGATGGTACACACCTGGATTTCCGTGTTCCGAAAATTATTGGGCAGGATCTTTTTTGCAGGGATCCTCTGATGCAAAAATGCGGCGGATATGACCACAACTTCGTCATCAGTGGAACCGGTATGCGCAAAGCTGCCGAGGCCTGGGATTCGGGCAGCGGCCGTGTGATGGAATGTTTTACCGACATGCCCGGCATGCAGCTGTATACAGCCAACAGTATGCCCGAGGATGCCCGCAACAAAGGCGGCGCTCCCATGCAGGCACACAACTCTTTCTGCCTGGAAACGCAGTTTTATCCGGATTCTGTGCATCATGCCAACTTCCCGTATGAAAACCTGAAGCCTGGAAAGAAATTTCATTCGCAGACGGTTTATCGTTTTTCGGTACGATAATATAAAAATTCATCTATAACAGGAACCGGTGGGACCTGAGGGTTCCACCGGTATTTTTTGAGAAGGAAGTGAATTTATGAATACATGTACAGAAGAAAACGGGGGAAGTCTGCTGGCTTTGCTGCCAATCGCCGTCTTTCTGGTGGTATTTATCGGCAGCGGCATCGTGTTTCAGGATTTTTATGCAATGCCGGCAGTCGTAGGGTTTCTGATTGCGCTGGTTGTGGCCTTTCTGCAAAATCACAAGCGCAGTTTTAACGACAAACTGATAGATGTTACCCGCAGTATGGGCGATGAAAACGTCATGGTGATGTGCCTGGTTTTTATATTGGCAGGGGCTTTTTCGGGTTCTGTACAGGCAGCCGGTGGTGTAGAAAATACCGTAAATTTTGGTTTGTCTGTTCTTCCACCATCTGTCGCCGTAGTGGGTATTTTTATAATCGGCTGCTTCATTTCCACTGCGATGGGTACTTCTGTTGGAACAATTGCGGCACTGGCCCCGATTGCAGTGGGAATCAGCGAAAAAACCGGGATGCCTGCCGCGCTGTGCATCGGTGCGGTTGTCTCTGGCGCAATGTTTGGCGATAACCTTTCGATGATTTCTGATACCACCATCGCAGCTACCCGCACACAGGGCTGCGATATGAAGGATAAATTCCGCGAGAATTTTAAAATCGTATTGCCCGCGGCCATTCTCACGCTGGTACTGTTTCTGGTTCTGGCCAGCGGCGGCGAATACCATGCCGAAGGCGATTTAAGCTATAATTTCTGGAAAATTGTTCCTTATCTGGTTGTATTGGTGGGAGCACTCGCTGGGTTAAACGTCTTTATCGTGCTGGTGGCAGGAGCCGTGCTTTCTCTGATTGTAGGTGTAGCCAGTGGGGCAATCGCCTGGGATGCAATCTTTACAGTGGTTTTTCAAGGTCCCGATGGAAGCGGCGGAATTAAAAATATGTATGATATTACGGTCATTTCGATTGTAGTAGCCGGTGTTATCGGGCTTGTGAAAGCAAATGGCGGTATCGACTTTATCCTTTCTGCTATCCGCCGTCACGTTCATACCCCATACGGCGCACAGTTGGGAATAGCGCTGCTCAGTTCTCTGGTAGATATTTCCACCGCCAATAATACCATTGCCATTGTGATGGCCGGCCCTATTGCCAAAGATATTTCCTCAGAATTCGGAATTACCCCCAGACGTACTGCTGCATTACTGGATATTTTTACTTCTGTCTGGCAGGGGTTGATTCCCTATGGGGCACAGCTGCTGTATGCCTGTGCGGGTGCTGCCACTATGGGGGTCATGCTGAATCCAATGGAACTGCTGCCCTATCTTTTTTATCCTATTCTGATGGGAATCAGTGCATTGGTATATATTATCTTCACTGGGCGGAAAAACAAATCCCCTGTTATATAATACACAAAAAAAGCGCTGTGAATTTTCCATCACAGCGCTTTCCCTTATGAAAAACAGCCTCAATCTACCATTGACCGCAGAAAATCTTCTGCTTCTGCCCTGCGCGGAACGCTGGGCAGACCACCGCTGCGGGTGGTGCTGATGCCAGCCATAGCATTGGCAAAACGGCAAAGCTCTGTCAACTCTTCGCAGTTGAGCTCTTCGGGCTTTTTCCCCATGCTTAAAAGCTTATACACCGCACTGCCACCGAAGATATCCCCTGCACCGGTCGTGTCAATCGTCTGCAAATTGTTAAAAGCAAAAACCAGACCGCTTGCATTTTTATTCGCAAAAAATACGCCTTTTTTCCCCATTGTAGCCAATACCAGTTTTACGCCAAATTTTTCAACCAGACGGCGTGCACCTTCCTCCGGGCTTTCGTTCAACAGAAGTTTAACCTCTTCTTCGCTGATTTTTACCACATCTGCATGCTTTACGCCCCAAAGCATCTGCTCTGCCGCATCGCTTTCATCTTTCCAAAGCGGAGCGCGATAGTTGGGGTCAAAAGTAATCATTGCGCCGGATTCCCGTGCAATTCGAACGGCTTCACGCGTGGTAGAACGCGACGGTTCATCTGTCATAGAAAGAGTGCCGAAATGGAATACCTTTGTATTCCGCAGAAGGCTGTACCGCAAATTTTCTGTCGTAAGCATCATGTCTGCACCCGGTTTGCGGGCGAATGAAAAATTCCGGTCTCCGGATGCATCCAGCGTTACAAACGCCAATGTCGTAAAATACGCAGGGTCTACGGCAATCCCGCTGGTATCAATCCCATATTTTTTCATGGTATCCACCAGCAGATGCCCAAAAGCATCATCGCCTACCTTCCCGATAAAAGCTGTGCTGGCCCCACAAGCTGCCGCTGCACAGAGGAAATTGCCGGGCGCACCGCCCGGGTTTGCATGCATAACAGGATACCCATACTCATTGTCATCTTTGTGTACAAAATCAATCAATAGTTCACCAAGCGCAACAATATCCGGCATTTCATTCCACATCCTTCCCCAAATTCATTCACATAATTTGCAGTAGTTATCATTTTAAACTACTGATTTTATCTGTTTATATCGTAACACAAAGCCGTATAAAAAACCAGTGGAAGACCAGCGATTTTTCTTTTCGAAGCGAAAAATATATGGTATACTGAGAAAGTTATCACGCCTTCCAAACAGGCAATTCCATCTGCTCGGATTCTGTGCGGCGTTTCCAGGCTTGTATTTGTATTCCCGGAGGTATCTCATGAATAAAAATATTGCCCCATCGTCAATCAAAAAATGGACTGCCGTTGCCGGTGCTGTTGTCATCCTGCTGGCAGCCATTCTGGCCAGCATGCTGCTGTATCCCCAAAGTTCTCAGGGATATGAAGCAACCACCTGGGCGATGGGCTCCTATATCCAACAAACCCTTTATGGAAGCGGAACAGAGGAAGCCGCCACACAGGCATCTTCTGCCGTTAATGAACTGGAAAATCTGATTTCATGGAGAGTCGCTGACTCCGATATTGAAAAGCTGAACAGTGCAGCTGGAGCCGACTGGCTGGAACTGGATGAACGCACCATTAATATATTGGAACAGGCAGTTTCTGTTGCAGAAGCGACTGACGGCGCCTATGACCCTACGGTTCTTCCCATCAGCTCGCTGTGGAATTTTGATTCTGATGAACCGGCCTTTCCCGGCGATGATAAAATTCAGGAGTTTTTGCCTTTTGTGGGGTATGAGTTCCTGCGTATCAACACAGAGGACAATACCGCTTCTCTGCGAAACCACGGGAATGGCGTGGATTTGGGTGGAATTGGTAAGGGAGCAGCTTGTGATGCTGCTTTGAAAGTTTATAAGGAATCCAGTATCAGTGGGGGAATTATTGCTGTAGGCGGCAGTATAGGCGTTTACGGCGAAAAACCTGATGGTACAGACTGGCGTATCTCTGTACGTGACCCTGATGAAGATACGCAAGATGGGCTCGGCGTGCTTTCTTTAAAAGAAGGATGTGTCTCCACTTCTGGAAGCTATGAAAAGACCTTTATCGAAGGTGACAACACCTACCACCACCTGCTGGACGCCAAAACCGGATACCCTGCCGAAAGCGGCCTGGTATCCGTTACGGTAGTTCACGAAAGCGGAGCTATCAGTGATGCGTTGGCAACCGCATGCTTTATATTGGGATTGGAAGACAGCCTGCCGGTGCTGAAAGAGCTGGGCGCTTCCGCGTTGTTTATTGACGAAGAACATCATATCACCATTGCCGGAGACCTGGAGTTTGAGCAAATCAGCACAGCCTATACCGTCTCCCGGCAATCCCTGTGAACAGCCGGTTCCCGCTGTTCCGAAAGCGGGATTTGCTGGTTTTTCTGCTGGCTGCTGTGTTGGCCGGTGTGGGTTTCTGGCAATGGATTCCCAAATCCGGCGCGCCGGTGGCAGTCATTGAACAGGATGGGCAAGAAGTCCGGCGGGTGGAACTCGATAGTATTGTCCAGCCGGAAACACTGATCCTGGAGGGCGAAATTTCTGTCACGGTACTGTTGGAGCCGGGGCAGGTGTCCATTATCCACTCCGATTGTCCTGACCAGATTTGCGTGAATACCGGTACTCTCACCCGTCCGGGACAGTGCGCCGTGTGCCTGCCTGCCCGGGTTGCCGTGCGGATTGTCGGCAAAATCGAATCCGGCGTGGACGGCATGACGGGATAGGAGGGCGCACATGAAATCTTCTGCAAAATTTGTCGCCTTCACCGGGATTTTGGCAGCGCTGGCGGTGGTTCTTTCTCTGCTTGAAAACCTGCTGCCGCCGGTTCCGGGAATGCCGCCCGGGGCAAAGCTGGGGCTATCCAACATTGTGAGCATGTATGCTGCCGGATGTGTGGGATTTTTCCCCGCCATGGCGGTAGCACTGGTCAAAGGGTTGTTTGCCTTTCTCACCCGGGGCATTACTGCCGGACTTATGAGCACAGCCGGCGGACTTTTCAGCACGCTGATTGTCTGGCTGCTGCTGAAAAAGCTGCGCTTTGGCCTACTGGGCGCCAGCGCGGCGGGGGCTTTGGCTCACAATGCTGCTCAGCTAATGATTGCCTGTCTGCTAACTTCTTCTGCAGTGCTCTATTATGCGCCGATTTTAGTGCTGCTTGGCACCGCTTCCGGCATCCTCACCGGCCTTGTGCTGGGGGTTCTGCTGCCCCCACTTGAGAAATTGCAGAGAAGGTAACCCTCATATAATATCTAAGAAATGCGTTCCCTACAGGCGTAACCCGTCTGTGTGAATATAAAAATATGGCGGGCAACCGCCCTTTATTTAGAAAAAAGGAGGAAAGGAACGGATGGAACTCTCGTTTCCCAAAAAGCCCTTCCGCACTCACGGCGGGGCACGGGTACCCCATCACAAAAACACAAGCCAGATTCCTACAGTCGTCCTTCCCACGCCCAAACAGGTAGTCATCCCCATGCAGCAGCATATCGGTGCTCCCTGTAAGGTGCTGGTGAAGAAAGGCGACCATGTGTATCTGGGACAGAAAATCGGCGATGCGGACGCCTATGTCAGCGCTCCCATTCACGCCAGCATTTCCGGCACCGTTTCCGCGGTTCAGCAAATCATGCTGCCCGGCGGGCAGATGTCCGACGCGGTTGTCATCGATTCCGATGGACTCATGGAAGCTGACCCCTCAATTCAGCCGCCGAAGGTCAACAGTCTGGAAGACTTTACTGCCGCTGTCCGGGCTTCCGGCCTGGTAGGCTTGGGCGGCGCAGGCTTCCCCGCTCACGTAAAGCTCAACGCACCGGGGAAAATCGACACCCTGATTATCAATGCCGCAGAATGTGAGCCCTATGTCACCGCCGACCACCGGGAAGCGCTGGAAAATTCCGGTTCTGTGCTGGACGGCGTGTATGCAGTCAAAAAGATTCTCGGCGTGGAGCGGGTCATCATCGCAGTGGAAAACAATAAACCCGATGTTATCGGCATTCTCTCCAAAATCGCCTATGACGACAAGCGTGACCCGGAAAACCATGTCCGGGTGCTGACCCTCAAATCCCGCTACCCGCAAGGCGCGGAAAAGGTGCTGGTCCAGGCTTGCACCGGCCGCCGGGTTCCCACCGGTAAGCTGCCCGCCGATGTGGGCTGTTTGGTGATGAATATCACCTCCATTGCATTTTTGGCGGACTATCTGCGCACCGGTATGCCCTTGGTGAGAAAGCGCGTTACCTTTGACGGCACCGCTATCAAAGACCCGAAAAACGTGCTGGTTCCCATCGGCACCCGGATTTCTGAAGTGGTGGAGTTCTGCGGCGGCTATGCCCAGCCTCCCAAAAAGATGCTTATGGGCGGCCCCATGATGGGTATTGCCCTCACCGACGATTCCCTGCCGATTTTGAAGCAGAACAACGCCATTCTGGCCTTTGGTGAAAAGGAAGCCCGCTTGCAGGAGCCTTCCGCCTGTATCCGCTGCGGCCGCTGTGTGCAGAGCTGCCCCATGTTGCTGGTGCCCACGCTGCTGGAGCAGTACACCGAGAAAAAGGACGTGGAAGAGCTGCAAAAGCGGGGCATTATGACCTGCATGGAGTGCGGCAGCTGCGCCTTTAACTGCCCGGCTAACCGCAGACTGGTTCAATCCATTCGTCTTGGAAAATCCTATGTGAAAAAAGCAGGAGGGAAACGCTGATGGAGAAGCTTATTGTCTCATCTTCGCCGCACCTTCGCAGCGGCGCTTCCACCCAGCGCATTATGCTGGATGTGATACTCGCACTATGTCCCGCCCTCATCGCTTCCTTTGTGTTTTTCGGCCCCCGTGCCCTGATTCTGGTGGCGGTAACGGTGCTTTCCTGTGTGCTCAGTGAATACATCAGCCGGAAAGTGATGAAGCGGGACAACACGGTGCCGGATCTTTCCTGCATCGTTACCGGTCTGTTGCTGGCCTTTAACCTGCCCGTCTCCCTGAATCCCCTGATGGCGGTGTTCGGCGGCGTGGTGGCTATTGTCGTGGTCAAGCAGATGTTCGGCGGCATTGGCCAGAACTTTGTGAACCCGGCTCTGACTGCCCGTATTATCCTCATGAACTCCTTCCCGGCGGACATGAGCAGCTGGACACCTGCTTTCGGCTGGCTGAACGGCACCGATGCTACCACCACTGCTACCCCGCTGGCTGTGCTGAAGCAGGGAGGAGAATTCAGCTTCTCCTACATGGATTTGTTCCTTGGCAGCACCGGCGGCTGCTTGGGTGAAACCTGCGCACTGGCGCTGATTCTGGGCGGCGTGTATCTCATCGTCCGCCGCGTCATCAGCCCGGTGATTCCCGTTACTTATCTTGCGACGGTTACCGTCATTTCCCTGATTGCTGGCCGTGACCCGCTGGTAGATTTGCTCACCGGCGGTTTGATGATCGGTGCCTTCTTTATGGCCACCGACTACACCACCAGCCCCATCAGCCGCAATGGCCGCATCATTTATGCCATCGGCTGCGGACTGTTCACCATGCTCATCCGTATGTTTGCATCCTTGCCTGAGGGCGTTTCCTATTCCATCGTCCTGATGAATATTCTGGTGCCCCTTATTGAGCGGGTATCCCTGCCCAAGCCCTTTGGAAGCAGAAAGGGGGATGGTGCAAAATGAAATTGAAAGAAGTGTTAAAGCCTGCCCTGATTCTCTGTGTCATCTGCCTGCTGGCAACGGCGGCTCTGGCGGGAACCAACCTGCTCACCGCTGACACCATTGCCCAGCAAAAGGTGATTACCGAACAGGAGTCCCGCAAGCAGGTACTTCCCGATGCCGACAGCTTTGAAGAGGCCGAAGGCTATGCCATCGGCAAAACCGGCAGCGATGTGGCCGGATATGTGTTTGTTACCTCCGCCAAGGGCTACGGCGGCGATGTACAGGTCATGACCGGCATCAATGCCGAAGGCCAGGTCACCGGCGTGGTGATTCTGGAACAGGACGAAACCCCCGGCCTTGGCGCTAATGCTGAGAAAGAGAGCTTCCGTGACCAGTTTAAACAGGCTGTACCGGAAAACGGTTTCAGTGTGACCAAGTCCACCGCCAGTGAGGGCGAAATTTCCGCTATGACCGGTGCGACCATTACCACCACCGCTGTGACCAACGCGGTGAATGACGCGATTGCCCAATATCACGAAATAAAGGAGGGAGCATAAATGGCAAAGAGCCTGTTTCAGGAATTTTCCAAAGGTATTATTAAGGAAAACCCGGTGCTCCGCCTGATGCTGGGCACCTGCGCTACGCTGGCCGTCACTACCGCTGCCAGCAATGCCATCGGCATGGGCGCTGCCACTACGTTTGTATTGGTGTGCTCCAACGCTGTTATCTCCGCTCTGCGGAAAGTCATCCCCGACAAGGTGCGTATTCCGGCCTATATTACGGTCATCGCTGCCTTTGTTACCATCGTACAGCTGTTAATTCAGGCCTATTCCCCGGCATTGGACAAATCTCTGGGCATTTTCCTGCCCCTGATTGTGGTAAACTGCATCATTCTGGGCCGTGCCGAGATGTATGCAAACAAGAATAAAGTCCTGCCCTCCATCGTAGACGGTTTGGGCATGGGCGTAGGCTTTACCGTTGCCTTGCTGATGATGGGCATTATACGCGAGCTGCTGGGCGCAGGAACGGTGTTCGGTATCCCGATTACTGCCGGATTTATGCCGCCCATTATCATCTTTATCCTGCCTCCCGGAGGCTTCTTTGTGTTCGGGTTGCTGATTGCGCTGGCAAACCGGATTTCTGAGGGCAAGGGCCAGAAGCCTGCCGAGCTGGGCTGCGCTTCCTGCCCGCTGGCTGCTTCCTGCACCAAGCTTATGGCGCAGGAAAAGGACTGCAATCGAAAGGAGGGCAAATAAGCCATGCTCAAAAGTTTAGTTGCCATCTTCCTTGCCGCCATTTTGACGGAAAACTACATTCTGAATAAGTTTTTGGGCATCTGCCCGTTTTTGGGCGTTTCCAAAAAGCTGAACACCGCCACCGGCATGAGCTTGGCCGTAACCGTGGTTATGGTACTGGCTACAGCTGTTACCTGGCCCATTTATACTTATCTGCTCGTGCCCGCTGGCCTTGCCTATCTGCAAACCATCGTGTTTATCTTGATTATCGCCGCGCTGGTACAGCTGCTGGAAATCACTCTGCGGAAATATATGCCCCCGCTGTATAACTCTCTGGGCGTGTATCTGCCGCTGATTACCACCAACTGTGCTGTGCTGGGTGTCACCATGCTGGTGCTGGAAAAAGGTGCCGCTGACCCCACCTTCGGCTATGTGGAGTCTCTGGTCAACGCATTCGGCGCCGGTATCGGCTTCCTGGTGGCGATGGTGCTGTTTGCCGGTATCCGGGAGCGCCTGGAGCTGTGCGACATTCCCAAGACGCTGCGTGGCCTTCCCATCACATTGATCGCCGCTTCTCTGGTGGCGGTGTCCTTCCTGGGCTTTAACGGCCTGGTGGAAGGTATGCTGGGCTGAGAGAAAGGAGCGGTATTATGAACGAGATTTTATTGCCTATCCTCATTGTGGCGGGAATCGGCCTGCTGGCGGGTCTGATTCTGGCCATTGCTTCCATTGTCATGGCAGTCCCCAAGGATGAAAAGGCCGAGGCCATTCAGGCGCTCCTGCCTGGCGCCAACTGCGGCGCCTGCGGCTATTCCGGGTGCAGCGGTTATGCGGCTGCCCTCTCCAAAGGCGAAGCTAAGCCCGGGCTGTGTTCTCCCGGCGGTGCCGAAACTGCCAAGGCCATTGCCGAGCTGCTGGGTTCAGGCGATGTGGAAGTGGAGTACAAAACCGCGCTGGTCCACTGCATGGGCAGCTATGACAACACCACCGACAAGATGGAATATGACGGCATCATCGGCTGTGCTGCTGCCGCCCAGCTGGCTGGCGGCATTACTTCCTGCCGTTTCGGCTGTATGGGCCTTGGCGACTGTATGAAGGCCTGCCAGTATGACGCCATTACCGTGTGCAACGGCGTGGCCAGCATCAATCCGGAAAAATGTAAGGGCTGCGGCCAGTGTGTGGCGGCCTGCCCCAAGGGGCTTATCAGCTTTGTACCTCTGAAAAAACAGGCAGTTGTCCGCTGCGCCAACTGCGACAGGGGCGCTGCTACCACGAAGGTGTGCAAAGTGGGCTGCATCGGCTGCATGAAATGCGTGAAGGTCTGCGAATTTGGCGCAGTGAAGGTAGAAAACTTCCACGCTACGGTGGACCCGGTAAAATGTACTGGCTGCGGTAAATGTACCGAAGCTTGTCCCCGTCACTGCATCACGCTGCTGGATGTCTAAATAATATGAAAAATGCGGGTATCCCACAAGGGATATCCGTATTTTTATTTCTGCTGTGAATTTCCAGAAAGATGGGCATTTTTATGCAGAATAGGCTGCCGTATTTTCCCATATTATTGAATTGTGCAACTTGTCTTTTTCAAATTGCAGTGCTTTTTTTTCATAACTTTGCGAGCTTTTGTCGAAATACACTGTTTTTTGTAGAGGCCTTGACTTTTCAAATGATTTAGC
>DVIY01000065.1 GCA_018710915.1 Candidatus Gallacutalibacter pullistercoris | reverse complement strand
GAATGACATTTCTGAGAACCTGCAGCGCGGCAAAGCCAAAGTCGTCAAAGAGCTGGTGCAGCAGGCAATTGACCAGGGGATTTCTGCCAAGGAAATTCTGGAAGACGGCCTTCTTGCCGGTATGAGCGTAGTCGGTGAAAAGTTTAAGAACAACGAAGTATTTGTTCCCGAGGTGCTGGTGGCTGCCAGAGCCATGAATATGGGTACTGCACTGCTCAAGCCTCTGCTGGCCGGTGATGGCATAGAATCCCATGGCAAGGTTGTGCTGGGCACTATCAAGGGTGATTTGCACGATATCGGCAAGAACCTGGTAAAGATGATGATGGAAGGCAAAGGGCTGGAAGTTATCGACCTGGGCACCGATGTGGACCCCGAAAAGTATGTGGAAGTGGCAAAAAGCGAAGGCTGCCAGATTATTGCCTGCTCTTCTCTGCTGACCACCACCATGGGCATGATGGAAGATGTTGTCAAGGCTGCTGAGGCTGCGGGTATCCGCGACCAGGTGAAGATTATGGTTGGCGGCGCGCCGGTAACCGATGAATTCTGCAGGAAAATCGGCGCCGATAAATATACTGCCGATGCTGCTTCTGCTGCAGACGCCGCACTGGAGCTGTGCGAGACCATGGCCTGAAAAATAACAGGGACTCTGTAAAAAAGTATGCCTCGCCGCGAAAGCGTGCGGGCCCCTTTTGCAAGGAAGAGAGTTTGGGAGGAGTCTGTCAGATGAATCATCAGGAAATGGTGGACAGGATTTTGCAGATGGGGGCGCAGCACGCAGCGGTAGTCCCCATGGAAGAGGTGCGATTTGAGCTTTCTTTTCGGGAACTGTGCGCCAGCAACGCCTGCGGCATGTATGGGAAAAGCTGGATGTGCCCGCCATATGCAGGGGAAGCGGAAGAGCTGATTGCCCGTGCAAAGGGGTATCAGTACCTTCTGGTGTATCAGACCATCGGGGAGCTGGAAGACAGCTATGACTTTGAGGGCATGATGGAAGCCGGGCAAAAAATGAACGATTTGACCCAGCGGGTGCGCGATGAATTGAAAGATGATATCGGCGCCGATTCCCTGCTGCTTGGGGCAGGAGGCTGCCGGCTGTGTCCTGTATGCGCAAAGAGGGAAGAGAAGCCCTGCCGCTTCCCCGAGAAAGCGCTGGCTTCGCTGGAAGCCTACTGCATTTCGGTTTCTGATTTGGCAGCAAGCGGTGGGATGAAATATATCAACGGACAAAACACCGTGACCTATTTCGGCGCAGTGCTGTTCCATGAATAAAAATTTCAGCAAAGCCCGGCATTTCCTGTAGGAGAGCGCCGGGCCTTGCTTTTTTGTAATTTCCTGTTATACTGGAGGTTGTGCCGAAGGGCGCTTTTTTTATGAGTTTACCGGATTCGGAGGGCATTTATGAAAACATTCGGAAAGTTGACAGATAGAAAAAATGTATTCCTGCTGGCCATGCTCAGCTGCTTTTTGTGGGGAAGCGCCACCCCGGCAATCAAAATCGGCTATCAGATGTTCTCTATCGGCAGCGCAGATACCAGCAGCATCATTTTGTTTGCCGGCATCCGTTTTTTTCTGGCCGGGCTGTTGGTAGTGCTGTTTCAAAGCCTGCTCCGCCGCCGTTTCCTCCGGCCGCAAAAAGAGGCGCTGCCTGCTGTTTTCGCGCTTTCCCTGGCGCAAACTGCCGTACAGTACCTGTTCTTTTATATCGGCCTGGCGCACACCACCGGGGTACACGGCACGATTATTTCCGGTATGGGAGGTTTTATCTCTATTTTAATGGCGAGCCTGCTGTTTCATTACGAATCGCTGACCCCGGCAAAAATCCTGGGCTGTGCCGCCGGCTTTGCCGGGATTTTGATTATGAATCTTTCGGGTCAGGATACCGGCAGCCTTTTCGACGTGTCTTTTCTGGGTGAGGGTTTTGTGTTTCTGTCGCAGATTTCCTATGCGGTTTCCGGAATCCTCATCAAGCGCTTTTCATGCCGGTTCGATGTGGTCATGCTCAGCGGGTGGCAGTTTACTGTGGGCGGTTTGCTGATGATTGCCGCAGGCGCGGCGGGAGGTGGGCAGATTGCCCTGACCGGACATCCGGCAGCCTACCTGCTTTTGCTGTATCTGGCGCTAATCTCTGCGGTAGCCTATTCGGTTTGGGGAATCCTGCTCAAGCACAATCCCATCAGCCGCGTGAGTATCTTCACTTTTTTAACGCCGTTATTTGGCGTGTTATTGTCGGCTGTTTTTCTGGGCGAATGGGAACAGGCGTTTTCTGTCAAAACACTGGCGGCGCTGCTGCTGGTATGCGGCGGCATTTATACCGTAAACCGGAAAGCCGAATCATCCATAGCAAAAGGAAAATAAAAAAATTTTTCGTGTAGATAGGGGCCGGTTTTCCGGTCTCTTTTTGTATTGTACGGCAGTTTTGCAGTTCCAATTTGTCGCGGATTGTGATATAATCAAATATCAACCGAAAAGAAGCCCCTGTTTTTGTTCGGTTTCAAGTAATTTTTTGGAGGTACGTTATGAAAATCAGTGAGCTCTTGCAGAACGGAAACATTACTTTTTCCTGTGAAATCTTCCCCCCAAAGCCCGGCGCGGATATTTCGCGAATGTGGGAAGTGGTGCAGGGGATTGCGGAGCTGTCCCCTGATTTTATCAGCGTTACCTATGGCGCGGGCGGAAGCACTTCCAAGCGCACGGTAGAAATTGCCTCTGCCATTCAGGAGCAGCACGGCATCCCGGCGCTGGCCCACCTGACCTGTGTTTCCTCTTCCCGGGAGGATATCCACAGCCAGCTTGATTTGATGAAGCAAAACGGGCTGGAAAACATCCTGGCCCTTCGGGGGGACATGCCGAAGGACGGCAGCACCCCTGCCCTGACCCACTACAAATATGCCTGCGAGCTGATTGAGGACATCAAGTCCCAGGGGGATTTCTGCATCGGCGCTGCCTGCTATCCCGAGGGCCATGTGGAATGTGAGCGCCGGGAGGATGACATTGACTACTTAAAGCACAAGGTAGAATGTGGGTGCGACTTTTTGACCACCCAGATGTTCTTTGACAACAATGTGCTCTATAATTTTATGTACCGGATTCTGGCAAAGGGCATCCATGTGCCGGTGATTGCCGGTATCATGCCCGTTATCAACAGCCGGCAAATCAAGCGCTCCTGTGAGCTTTCGGGCACCCAGCTGCCCCAGCGGTTCCGCCGCATTGCGGAGAAGTTCTCCGACGACCCCCTGGCCATGAAGCAGGCGGGCATTGCCTATGCCACCGAGCAGATTATTGACCTGCTCTCCAACGGCGTGGAGCACATCCACCTGTACACCATGAACAAGCCGGAAATTGCCGCTTCCATTATGAACAACCTTTCCCATATCCTTCGGTAAGGGGGAAGCAGGTTGCAGATTGATACAAAAGAAGTGCTGCGCTATCTGGCTTTTAAGGGAACGCCGGAAGAGCGTCTGCTAACAGAAATCGACCTGTGCAGCCGGGAACTCCTTTCCGCTGCCGCCCCGAAAGCCTGTTTTTTGCGGGTGCCGGTGGTACACGGCGAAAACGGCCGGCTGACGATTGACGGTACGCCCCTTTGCAGCAGGGATTTGCAGGGGCACCTGCGGGGATGCAAAGAAGCCTTCCTGTTTGCCGCAACACTGGGGACACAGGTTGACAGCCTGATGCGGCGCTATTCCCTAACCGCCATGAGCCGGGCGGTCATTTTGCAGGCCTGCGCCGCCGCCGCTATTGAGAGCTTTTGCGACGGGCAGGAGGAAGGGCTGCGGAAAAGCGTGGAGGGCGAAAAGCTGTTCCTCCGCCCGCGGTACAGCCCCGGCTATGGGGACTTCCCCATCCAGTGGCAGCACACGCTGCTTTCCATGCTGGAAGCGCCGAAACGGATTGGGCTGACGGCCACGGAGTCCTGTATGCTGGCGCCCACCAAATCGGTGACGGCGATTATTGGCCTGACCCACGACGAAACCGACTGCCATATCCGTAAATGCATGGACTGTCAATCGAAAAACTGCCCCTTCCGAAAAGACGGGTAGTACCCGCGGCCAATACGCGGGCAGGCTTTTCCGTATAGGAAACTATCCGTCGCGGCGTCAGCTGTTCGCGTGGAGAAAGCTGAAAATTCCTGTTTTGCTGCCCCGCGAAGTTAAAGTTTTCGCCCGACTTTTACCAAAAGGCGGCGGGGTTTCCAAAGGGGCAGCGCTCCTTTGGCCGTCCGTCGCAACGGACGGGACCCTTTTGCCGGAGGGCGCATTTTTGGTGGTGAATTGAAAAATATCCCGGTGGGATGTTTTTCAAGAGTCCCCTTTTTGCAAGAAAAAAAGGGGCCTGCTTTCATCCTGATGCCGCTCTCCTCCGTTTCCCCGAGAGGGGAAATCGGAAGCAGAAAGGGCAGATGCTCACGCCATTGAACAATTGTGCATTCAGGCGGTTTTATAAGGGGAAACCCCAGACGTGGGTTTCCCCTCGAAAACTGTCCACCGGACAGTTTTCTCACCTCTTCCTGCGTTTTGGAAGTATAAGGATTTCGCCCATTGCGATGGGCGATCAGGAGGGGCTTTGCCCCCCTGAACCCCCAACAACCTTTTGAAAAAGGTTGACGAAAACTTTTATATCGCGGGAAAGCGGCTGCTTGCGGCAAGCTGTCTCCACGCGAACGGATTAGTATCATTTTTCTACGTTATATATGTTTTCAACAGTATCGTATCGATATAGAAAGGACTTGTCCTATGAACCCTGTATTTTCCCAGCTGGGCGCCCATCCCGTTTTCTTTGACGGCGCCATGGGCACCATCTTACAGCAAAACGGCCTTGGGGCCGGGGAGCTTCCCGAAACCTGGAACCTCTCCCACCCCGAGCTGATTACGTCTATTCACGCGGACTATCTTGCCGCCGGATGCCAGATTGTAAAATCCAACACCTTTGGCGCGAACCGCTTTAAATTCCCCGGCGAAGAGCTAAAAACCATCATCACCGCCGGTATCTCCCACGCCAAAAAAGCCGTTTCCCAGTGCGGGCACCCGGCCATGGTTGCCATGGACATTGGCCCCACCGGAAAGCTTATGAAGCCTATGGGCGATTTGGACTTTGAGGAAGCCGTTTCTGCCTTTGGCGAAGCTGCCGCCATGGGTGAAAAAGCCGGCGCCGACCTGATTTTGATTGAAACCATGAGCGACACCATGGAGGTGAAGGCCGCCATCCTGGGCGCAAAGGAACACACCTCCCTGCCGGTTTTCGTCACCATGATTTTTGACGAGAGCGGGAAGCTCCTCACCGGCGGCGACATCCCCGCTGCGGTGGCCTTGCTGGAAGGCCTGGGCGTGGACGCGCTGGGCTTTAACTGCGGTCTTGGCCCCAAGCAGATGCTTTCTTTGCTGCCCACTCTGGCAGAGTGCACCTCCCTGCCCATTATCGTAAACCCCAACGCCGGGCTTCCCCGCCGGGAAAACGGGCAGACCGTGTTTGATGTACACCCCGACGAGTTCGCACAGCTCATGGAGGAAATCGTGAAGGGCGGCGCGTGGATTATTGGCGGCTGCTGCGGCACCACGCCGGAACATCTTCGGAAAACCGTAGAGCGCTGCCGAAAGCTTCCCCTGGTCCCGCTGACGGAGAAAAAGCGCACGGTGATTTCCTCCTATGCACAGGCAGTGGTGTTCGGCAAAAAGCCCGTGATTATCGGCGAGCGCATTAACCCCACCGGCAAAAAGCGCTTTAAGCAGGCGCTGCGGGAGCACGACATGGATTATATCCTGCGGGAAGGCGTAACCCAGCAGCAGAGCGGCGCCCATGTGCTGGACGTGAACGTGGGCCTGCCGGAAATTGACGAAAAGTCCCTGATGTGCGAGGCCGTTTCCCAGCTGCAGGGGGTTTCCGATTTGCCGCTGCAAATCGACACCTCCAGCCCGGAAGTGATGGAGGCCGCCCTGCGAATCTATAACGGAAAAGCCCTCATCAACTCGGTGAACGGCAAAAAGGAGAGCATGGATGCCATTTTCCCGCTGGTGAAGAAATACGGCGGCGCGGTGATCGCCCTGACGCTGGACGAAAACGGCATCCCCGAAACGGCACAGGGACGCTTTGAAATTGCCAAAAAGATTGTGGACACCGCCGCTTCCTACGGCATCCCCAAGCACGACATTATTGTGGACGCACTGGCCATGACCATCAGCACCGGCTGGGAGGCTGCCGCCGTGACACTGGAAACCCTGCGCCTGCTCCGGGACGAGCTGGGAGTACAGACCTCCCTGGGCGTTTCCAACGTGTCCTTTGGCCTGCCCCAGCGGGAAAATATCAATGCGGCTTTCTTCACCATGGCGCTGCAGAACGGCCTGGGCGCTGCCATCATCAACCCCAACTCCGAGGCCATGCTCCGGGCCTATGACGCGTTCTGTGCCCTGTCCGGCGCAGACCCCCAGTGCGCCGCCTATATTGAAAAATACGCGCAGGCTCCGGCTGTCTCCCCTGCCGCAGCAAAAACAGACGTTTCCCTGTCCCAGTCCATCATCCGGGGGCTTAAGGAAAGCGCCTATGACGCGGCAAAGGCAGAGCTTGCCCATCGGGAGCCGCTGGCCGTGATTAACGAGGATATGGTGCCCGCTCTCGACGTGGTGGGACAGGGCTTTGAAAAGGGGACGCTGTTCCTGCCCCAGCTGCTTATGAGCGCCGAAGCCGCTAAAGCCGCTTTTGAAGCGGTTCGGGAAACGCTGGAAAGCGCCGGTTCCCGCCCGGAGAAAAAGGGAAAAATCGTGCTGGCCACCGTGCAGGGGGACATCCACGACATCGGCAAAAACATCGTCAAGGTGCTGCTGGAAAACTACAGCTATGAGGTCATCGATTTGGGCAAGGACGTGCCCATCGAGACAGTGGTGCAGGCTGTAGTGGAAAACCATGTGGTGCTGGCAGGGCTCAGCGCCTTGATGACCACCACCGTGGAAAACATGGCCAAGACCATTGAAGCCCTGCACCGGGAGGCCCCGTGGTGTAAAATTATGGTCGGCGGCGCAGTGCTCACCCCGGAATATGCCGACATGATCCACGCGGACTACTATTCCAAGGACGCCATGGCCTCGGTGCGGTATGCGGAGGAGATTTTTGGAGGGGACGGGCAATGAAGCTGAAAGACGGCCAGGAGCTAACCCTTCGGAAAGCCGAAAAAGCTGACGCGGCAAACATCCTCGCCTATCTGAACCAGGTGGGGGGCGAAAGCGACAACCTGCTGTTTGGAAAAGACGGGATGCAGATGCCGGTGGAAGCGGAAGAGGAATTTATTGAGTCCACAAATGGCTGCAAAACCTCGGTGCTGCTGGTGGGGCTGGTGGAAAATGAAGTTGCCTGTGTGGGCAGCATTTCCGCCTCTTCCCGGGAGCGGATTGCCCATCTGGGAGAAGTCGCCGTCTCTGTCGCCAAAAAATACTGGCGGCTGGGCATTGGCGAAGCACTGATGAAAGAGCTGATTGCCTTTGCCCGGCAAACCGGCAAGCTTAAAACCCTGTATCTCGGCGTGCGGGACGGCAACGGCGGCGCGGTTGCTCTGTACCGCAAGCTGGGCTTTGCGGAATATGGACGGTTCCCCGGATTTTTCCACATTTACGGGCAGTTTCAGGATGAAATCCTGATGTACAAAGAAATATAAAATGAGACCGCGAAGAAGCAGCTGTAAGTAAATGCTGTTCTTTGCGGTTTTTTCATAAAGAGAAGAAGTCTATATTTAGCGGTTATTTTATACAAATCAGCAGTTATTGCACAACATTTATATTTAAAAAAATTATGTTGTATCAACGTTCTATTTATAGTATAATGCTTGTAGTTTGTTGTTTCCAGACCCTGAGGATAGGACGTGTATATCATGAAAAAGTTGAAAAGCCAATGGGATTATTCCGGCAAAACAGTGTTTTTCTCTGTTGTGCGCGGGCTTTTTCCGTGTTTGTGCACAGCGGGGATCCTGCTGGCGGTATATGCTGTTTTTGGCTTGTCTCCCTTTGGGGAAAAGAGCCTTTCGTGGTGCGATATGGACCAGCAGACGGTTCCGCTGCTGGCCGAATTCCGCCGCGTTTTGATAGAAGGGGAAGACCTGTTCCGCAGTCCGGGAGCGGGAGGAATCAATTTTTGGGGAATCTTCTTTTTCTTTCTGGCCAGCCCATTTTCCGTTCTCTGCACGCTGGTTCCCGCAGAGTCGCTGCCGTGGTTTATGAACTGGCTAGTGCTGCTCAAAATGGCTGCCTGTGCCGGGACAGCAGGGCTGCTCTTCCGCAAATTGGGGTTCTCTTCGCCTTTGTGGGGAATCCTCTATTCCTTTTCCGGTTTTTGCCTGCTGTATTACCAGAACCTTGTCTGGCTGGATATGGCGGCGCTGTTCCCGCTGCTGCTGCTTTCGCTGTATCAGCTTCAGGAAAAAAGGCGCCTTCTTCCGTTTATCCTGGCCTTTTCTGCCATGCTGGTGGTCAATTACTACCTGAGCTATATGGTGGTTGCCTTTTTGCTCCTTTGTTACAGCCTGTTTCTTCTGCTGGTGGTTCCGCCTGAAAAACGCGCTGCATCAGCTGCATTGGTGTGCTGGGGTGCGCTGCTTTCTGTGCTGAGTACGGCGGTGGTGTGGCTGCCTTCCCTGCTGGAAGTGTTATTTTCTGCACGTGAGAGCACTTCCTTGCAAAACCTGGGCAGTGGAAGCCTGTTTTCGCCGCTCGCAACGACTTTACCGACCATTTTTACGGCGGCCATCCCGTTTGCAGCACTGGCTTTTCTGCGCAGGCGTTCTATTTCATCCCCAAATATCCGCTTTTTGCTGGTGAGCTGTCTTCTGCTGTGTGTCCCG
Source organism: Candidatus Gallacutalibacter pullistercoris (assembly GCA_018710915.1). Taxonomy (GTDB): domain Bacteria; phylum Bacillota; class Clostridia; order Oscillospirales; family Acutalibacteraceae; genus Heritagella_A; species Heritagella_A pullistercoris. Next base: position 4,436 of record DVIY01000065.1, on the reverse strand, counting down.
CTGTTTTTACAGCCCGTCAATCGGATGTGGCATACGGGCAGTTATCAGGCGTTTCCTTCGCGTTACGGCTACATTCTGAATCTGTTGCTGTTGCTTTTGGCCGCCTTTTTGATAAAACAGGAATTTACACCTAAAATTGTTGATTCAGGAAAGGCGCCATATATTCTGGCGGGAGTGGCAGTATTGGTGTATGGATTTGTTGTGGTAGCCTCTCTTTCTAATTTGCGGGTGTATTTTACCTCTTATGTAAAAACGCTGTGGGGGAACAATACATCCCTGACGGCGCTGGCTCTGGTCCTTCTGGCGGCGGCACTGGTGTATTTTCTGCTGTTGTTCCTTTATCAGAGCGGCCAGCTGCCCCGCCGGGGAATCAGCTGTTTTTTAAGCGTCATGGTGGCGGTGGAATGTTTCTTCAATGCCGGTATTTATATTGGTTCTGTTGATAACTCACAGGAAGAATTCAAACAGGCCATGAGCCTTTCAGACAGTATAGAAGAGGATGGTTTCTTTCGGCTGAAAACAGCGGAAAAATATTTTGATGTCAACCTGTTTTCCGCTATGGGCTTTGAATCCCTCTCTCACTACACTTCTCTCACACCCGAGACAACCCTTGCCGCGCAGCGGCGCCTGGGTTATTCCGGTTACTGGATGGAAGTGAATTCCAATGGCGGTACCGCTTTTTCTGATGCAGTACTGGCCAACCGCTATTGTGTGGAGACCGACCCTTCTGACGGTTCGCTTACAGTTTCTCCAGTATCCTTTGTCCTGCCGGATACGGTTTTGACAGATACCAGCCCCGGATTCCTGGAGGAATTGCCTGCCGGTTCGCGCATGGAAATCCAGCGGCAGCTGGCGCAGGCGCTTTTCCCGCAGAGTGAAAACCCCTTCTTTTTGTGCCAGCCAGAAACCTCCCTGCCGGATTCCGGGACAATCCCATCTGGGACATACCATTGGAAGGTACAGGTAAACGAGCCTGTTCTGCTTTACTTTGATTGTGCCAGTGCACCGAGCAACAGGCTGAAAGAATCTGTCAACAGGAGCTGCCGGGTCCTGGTAAACGGCCAGCTTGTGGAAACCGAATATCCGACGCAAAAGGCAAACGGCATTCTATCTTTAGGCACCTTTTCACAGGAGACCGTGGATATCACCGTACAGGTAACCCGGCCTGTTTCGCCGGAATCCTTTGAGGTGTTTGGCTTGTATGCCGATAAAATGCAGGCGCTCTGCGACAATGCAGAAGGGGCAGAACTCAAGGGGAGCGGGAGCCAGTTTTCTGTAAGCTGCACACTTGCAGAATCGAAAACGTTATTCGTTCCCCTTTCATGGGATTCGGGCTGGCAGGCGTTTGTCAATGGGGAAGAGGTTCCCCTGTACCGCACTGCCGGAGGGTATCTCTCTCTTTCGCTGCCGGAAGGGGAAAACCAGGTAGAGCTGGTTTATTGTCCGCCCGGATGGAAAATCGGTGCAATTCTGAGTGTGCTGGGTATTGGCGTGACCGTGCTTTTCCTTCTTTTCTGGAAAAAGCGGCTGCTGCGAGCAAAACGCGTGGTGAAATTCTTTTATGTTGCTTATCTTGTCTGTGGTGTTTTGGCCGCGTCGATTCTCTATATTTTCCCATTAGCTTTGTGGGTAAGCCGTCATCTATTGTAAATTCGAGTTTTATCATATACAAAAAAGGCAGCTCCTGTTAAATAAGCAGGGGCTGCCTTTTGCCATATACTTATTCGGTTTTCTTCAGGGGCAGGCGATAGCCTACCTTCAGTTCGCCGTTTTCCACGTCCACTGTCAGAACCGAGCCGGGCAGCAGGTCGCTGCTCAGAATGGTCTTGGCAATGAGAGTTTCTACTGTGCGCTGAATGAACCGCTTTAACGGACGTGCGCCGTAAATCGGGTCGTAACCATTGTCGATGATATAATCCATCGCGGCCTGGCTTACCTCGCAAGAAAGCTGCTTGTCTTCCAGACGACGGTTGAGGTCTTCGATCTGCAAGTCGGCAATGTGGGTGATATTGTCGCGGGTCAGAGGCTTGTAGAACACGATTTCATCCAAACGGTTCAGGAATTCGGGGCGGAAGCTGTGTTTCAGCAGGTCTTCCACTTGATTCCGGGCTTCCTGCGTAATATTGCCGTCCTGGTCGATGCCTTCCAGCAGATACTGGGAGCCAAGGTTCGAGGTCAGGATGATGATGGTATTCTTAAAGTCCACGGTGCGGCCCTGAGAATCGGTAATGCGTCCATCGTCCAGTACTTGCAGCAGGATGTTGAACACATCGGGGTGAGCCTTTTCCACTTCGTCGAACAGTACCACGGAATAGGGCTTGCGGCGGACGGCTTCGGTCAGCTGGCCGCCCTCTTCATAGCCCACATATCCGGGAGGTGCGCCGATCAAACGGGACACGGAGAATTTCTCCATGTATTCCGTCATATCGATACGCACGATGTTTTTCTCATCGTCAAACAGGTTGGCAGCCAGAGCCTTTGCCAGCTCTGTTTTACCAACACCCGTGGGGCCGAGGAACAGGAAGGAGCCGATGGGACGGTTGGGATTCTGGATACCAGCGCGGCTGCGGAGGATAGCCTCCGTCACCTTGGTAACGGCTTCATCCTGCCCAATCACGCGCTTGTGGAGGATGTCTTCCAGATGGAGCAGCTTCTCACGCTCGCCTTCCATCAGACGGGAAACGGGAATGCCGGTCCAGCGCTCCACAATGCGGGCGATTTCCTCGTCTGTCACCTTATCCCGGAGCAGGCTGGTCTGATGCTGGCCGTTTTCGGCTTTGGCTTCTTCTTCCGCCAGTTCTTTTTGCAGCTGGGGCAGGCGGCCGTATTTCAGCTCAGCGGCCTTGTTCAGGTCGTACTGTTCCTGTGCCCGCTCAATTTCAGTGTTCAATGCTTCCAGCTCTTCGCGGAGCTTCTGCACTTTGCCGATGGAGTTCTTCTCATTTTCCCACTTGGCTTTCAGAGAGTTAAACTCCGCCCGCATCTCGGCCAGCTCCTTCTGGATTTCGGCCAGATGCTCCTGAGACAGGGTGTCGCTTTCCTTTTTCAGAGCGGCTTCCTCAATCTCGTGCTGGATAATCTTTCTCTGAATCACATCCAGCTCGGTAGGCATGGAGTCGATTTCAGTGCGGATGGTAGCGCAGGCTTCATCCACCAGGTCGATGGCCTTGTCTGGCAGGAAACGGTCAGAAATATAGCGGTCAGACAAAGTGGCGGCGGCGATAATGGCGTTATCGGTGATTTTGACACCGTGGTACACCTCATACCGCTCCTTCAGGCCGCGCAGGATGGCGATGGTATCCTCTACGCTGGGCTCGTTTACCAGCACCGGCTGGAAACGGCGTTCCAGAGCGGCGTCCTTTTCGATGTACTGGCGGTACTCGTCCAGCGTGGTAGCGCCGATACAGTGCAACTCGCCTCTTGCCAGCATGGGTTTCAGCAGGTTGCCGGCGTCCATGGAGCCTTCGGTTTTGCCCGCGCCTACAATGGTGTGCAGCTCATCGATAAAGAGGATGATTTTGCCTTCGCTCTTCTTCACTTCGTTGAGGACAGATTTCAGCCTTTCCTCAAACTCGCCCCGGAATTTAGCGCCTGCAATCAGTGCGCCCATATCCAGCGAGAAAATGGTCTTGTCCTGCAAGGTGTTGGGCACATCGCCGCGGACAATCCGCTGCGCCAACCCTTCGGCAATGGCGGTTTTGCCCACGCCGGGTTCACCGATGAGCACCGGGTTATTCTTGCTCTTGCGGGACAAAATCCGGATGACGTTGCGGATTTCGTCGTCACGGCCGATAACAGGGTCCATTTTTTTGCTTCTGGCCCGCTCCACCAAATCGGTGCCATAGCGTTTCAGAGCGTCATAGGTAGCCTCGGGGCTGTCACTGGTCACACGGGTATTGCCCCGCACAGACACCAGCACATTCAAAAAGCTGTTCTTATCGATACCAAAGGTCTTAAACAGCTGACTCAGGTTCTGGTTGGGGTGTTCCAGCAGAGAGAGGAACAGATGCTCCACCGAAACATAGTCGTCCTTCATGGTGTCGGCGGTCTTTTCGGCAGCGTTCAGTACCTGGTCTACATCTGCGGAAACATAGATTTTGCTTGCTTCCCGGCCGGGACCGGAAACATGGGGGAACTTGTCCAGCAGTTTTTCGGCCTCTTTGGCCAGGGCCTGTATATTACAGTTCATCTTCAGCAGAAGCTGGGGAATCAGTCCGTCTTCCTGGGTAAGCAGGGCGTAAAAGAGATGCTCTTCCTCCAGCTGCATATTCTGGCGTTCAATGGTCAGCTGCTGTGCCGACTGGAGCGCCTCCAAAGATTTTTGCGTAAATTTCTGAGCGTTCATGATAACCCCTCCTTGTAAGTGGTTCGGAACTGTCTGTATGATACCGAACATTTATGACTGAATTATGAATAAATAAGTGTGAAATTGTAAA
>DVIY01000064.1 GCA_018710915.1 Candidatus Gallacutalibacter pullistercoris | reverse complement strand
TTTCAACTTGTTCAGTTCCCTCGCAAACACATATCATACATATTCAATTAAAAAGGACATTCCCAAAACAGAGAATGTCCTAAAAATACGATACTGTATTCTTAAGCTCCCTGCGTTGGTATTAGCCAACAGGTTCAAAGGGTCAGGTTTTAACCTTCTCAACTACGAGGTAGTCCCCCTGCTCATAGAATATTATAATTTAGCACATCCAGAAAGTCAAGTTCTCACACTTCCATTCAATAATGAAGCGCCAGACAAATAGTACCAAAATCTCGTATTGGCTTCAATAAGCAGCCTATAGCCAAATACCTTGTCTAAATATGAAACAATAATCTTTTGAAGTAGCATCTACTTTGCAGAAAAAAATAAAAAATGCCCTATTTAATAGGCGGAATACTTAAAAGGAGGTCCACCCCAATGTATAAGCCCCATACCATTGAGCAATACAAGATCCAGCGTTTTCTGGACGAAACCTTTGCGATGGAGCATTTCCTGGTCTCACCGCTGTCCCGCACCTCGCTCTTGCTGGAGGATGAAACCGGCGAGCAACTTGCTTTCGGCTTTTTAGATGACGAAGTGCGTGAGATCCCGCTCCCACCGCCGGCCGCCCCGGAAGAAATCAAAGATTTCATCCGGCGTTTCCGGGCCCTCAATCCCAAACCGCGTCTGCGTACCTTTGAAGATATTACCCGCTGGTGGCTGGACCACCCCAATCCTCTGACCTACCAGCAAGCCCTTGGGCTGTCGGACGAGCTCTACCGCCATTTTCTTTCCCACTCCATGATCGAAGAGGAAGACGCTTATCGTCTGGCTTCTTCCGGTCTTATCAGTGAAGATGATTACCGGGATATTCAGCTCTGGTATCTCAACGGCAACACCGCCGCCCGCTGGCTCGGTCCACTCGGCGTAGATGGGACAGGCAATCTCTATGGCCTGACATTCGGCTACGGGACACCGGCAGCCCGTACACTCAGATTCTATCTGCTGGATGATTACTACCGCTACATGAACCATATATTGTGATTCGCCTTGCTCAAATATCTATATATAGTATTATGCTACTTGACAAATACAAGATATAGTGTTACACTTACTTTGTAATTGATTTTTGTGCGTTCCCCATGTGGGATACAGACTAAGCTTCTGTACCGCAGATTAAAAATCTGCATTGCACACGCAGTCAAGGTTGTATGCTGTATCAAGTGTCAGTGGTATTGCCGCGCCCTTTCGGGGCTGGTATCTGCTGGCACTTTTTATATATAGATATGAACGCCAACGGCGAAGAAAGGAAGTGTTATGGCACAAATCGTTGTATTTGGCCGAGTCATGCACGAGCTTGTCCCGAAAGAGGGCCAGTCAAAACAGCAATATGTCTGTTTCGACCTGATGGAGCGTTCCGGCAACACCCCGCCGGACTACTACCAGGTATGGGCCCGCGGTGACGATGTTACCCGGCTCATGCGGCTCAAGGTCAAAAAGGGAAGCATGATCTGGCTCACCGGATCGCAAAAACTGGTGGATGTTCGCCAAAAGGACGGAACCACAGTCAAGAAGCTGAAGATATGGCTGACGGACTTTGGATTTCTCCCCGGGCAGTCCTCCAAAGCAAAATCCGAAAGTGAACAGCATGACCCTGACGAAGCGGCGCCTGTTCCGTCACCTCCCGAGGTGATGAATGGCGACCGCGAACCCCTGCCGGAATAAAATCCGGCGCAGCAGAGGGACCGTATCAAGTTTTCAGAATGATCTGAAGCTTGGTGCGGTCCCTCTTTTTTTGTTTTCAGGCAAAATCTAAAGGAAGGACGGTAAGAAAATGAGTAATGACAAGGGACTTTTGAGCGGCAGCATCACCATCTTGATCGGTGCTGTCATCGCCATCATGGCTCTGGTGCGCGGGCCGTGGCAGGCGTGGCTGCTGATTGGGGTATTCACCCTTTGGGGGCTTTGGGTCGTTCTGATCCTCCTGCTCCCGTATATGCAACAGGCCAAACGCCGCCGGCAGCGCCAGCAGAGAGAACGCCAGCTACACGCTGAAGGCATTTCCCAGAGCACATTCCAGGTCCCGGAACTGGAGGAACCTGTTTCAGACGACCTGCTGCTCCGTTATGCCAACCATCGGATTCTGGCCTATCTGCGCTCGTCGTATGCTGACGCCTGCTTTGAGTGGTGTGAAAAACGGCCGGCAGAGCTGATCCGCACCAACGGAACTGGGCGTATCCGGCTTCATAATGTAGATGGATTCGACCATGCAGACATCACATTCGGCCAGGACGCGACTATCAAGTGTGACCTGCTCAAAATCGTGCCTCTGTCCAAGGCTGGCACAGAACAGGGCGATGAGGCCAATATCCCGCCCAACAAGCAGCCCATTGACCCGCGCATCTGGTACGAAAACTGTGGGCGCGAAGTCATGGAAACGCTGATTGCCGACCTGAATTCCCGTGGACACAGCAAGCTCACATTGCGGGAAAACGGCGACATCTGCATCCAGCAGGACGATGAACTGGTGCCGCAGGAACATCTTGCGAACTTTCCCGCGAAGGTCTACTGGCCCCGCTTGGTGGAAGTGTTTGAAAGCAAGGGCCTTTCGGCTGAAACTACGGCGCAGGGCATCCAGGTCTCCTGGTGACCGCCACCGCTCAGAGAGGGGAGTGAAACAACTATGAAATCAGGGATCAGTCTTGTAGACATGGCAAAGGA
>DVIY01000063.1 GCA_018710915.1 Candidatus Gallacutalibacter pullistercoris | reverse complement strand
CCTGTGCCTTTTGAAAAAGCTGCGTTTACGCAAGCCCAATTCTGAGACGCAGGATAATACCCTTTGTTTCTCTCCGGATGGAAATTTTCTGTTGAATCTGGAATCTCAGAATGATTTGAGCAGCCAACTGGTGGTTTATTCCATGGAGAATTTTTCTGAAACAAGCCGTTTCTTTGAAAATGGCGAATATCAGCTGTCCCATATTGAATATTCCCCGGAAAACCGCGCCTATCTGCTACTGGGAAAAAAAGCGCAGCAGAATTTTATCGGCGTTTTTGACGGGCACAGCCTGACGGGATGTAAAGCGATTTCCTGGGAGCAGTTTACCGAGCTTCTTTACCGGCGGGAAATGGAATTTGCCGGATTTACACCAAAAATTGTTGAACTCTTCTCTCCGCATATTCAAAAGGCGGAGCCGGTGGATTTGGAAGCTGTCTATCGTGAACAAATGATAACTTTGTAAGTATTTTATCTATAAAATAAGGAGTGTTTTTCTATGGCAAAAGAATTCATCTGCACCAAAACAGAACCTGTGGTGCAAACAAAAGCCGGTAAAGTGCGCGGCTTTATTCTGGATGGAACCTATACCTTCCACGGTATCCGCTATGCAACTGCAAAACGCTTTCAGATGCCGCAGGAAGTAGAGCCTTGGGAAGGGGTAAAAGATGCGCTTTCCTATGGATATGTGTGCCCCATGCTGAATGACCCCATCCCCAACGGGGAGGTTATGGTGCCGCACCGCTACTGGCCTACCAGTGAAGACTGCCTGTTCCTCAATGTCTGGACACGCTCCGTTGACCCGGCTGCCAAAAAGCCCGTTATGGTCTGGCTGCACGGCGGCGGATTCTCTGATGGTTCTTCCATCGAACAGGCTGCCTATGACGGCGACAACCTGTGCAAGTTCGGCGATGTGGTCGTGGTGACGATTAACCATCGGCTGAACGTACTGGGCTATCTCGATGTTTCTTCCATCAGCCCTGACTATTATAATTCTGCAAACGCCGGCACCGAGGATATGGTAGCGGCCCTGCGCTGGGTGCGCGACAATATCGCTGCTTTCGGCGGCGACCCGGATAACGTCACCCTGTTCGGCCAGTCCGGCGGCGGTGCAAAAATCTGGACACTGATGCAGACCCCCTCTGCTTATGGCCTGTTCCACAAGGGCGTTGTGCAGAGCGGCGTATTCGATATGATTGCTGTGAAAAAATCTGACGGCCGCGCGATTACCCGTGCCCTGCTGGAAGAACTGGGGATTCCGGAAGCAGAAGGCAAAAAGCTCGCAGAGGTTCCATACCGCGAGCTGGCAGAAGCATATAAGAAAGTCTCCCCTGCACTGGCTGAACAAGGCGAGTATGTCGGCCTTTCCCCCTTGCAGAATGATTATATGCTGGGTGACCCCAGACTGGTGGGCTTCTCTGATTTTGCAAAGACTGTCCCGGTGATGGTGGGTACTGTGCTGGGCGAGTTTGCATTCGGCCCGGCAATTCCCAACCGTGAGGCACTCTCTGAAGAGGAAAAGACTTCCATGATTGCCAAAAAGTATGGCGCTGAAAGCACTCCCAAGCTCGTCCAGCTTTTCCGCGAAGCATATCCGGAAAAGGATTTGACCGACCTGCTGTTTGTTGACCTGCTGTTCCGTGTTCCCAGCCTCGATTTCATCATGAAGCGTGCGGATTCCTCTGACGTGCCGGTATACTCTTACCAGCTTACCTATGACTTCCCCTTCGACGGAGGACATATTGCCTGGCATTGCTCAGAAATCCCCTATGTCTTCCACAACACCGATAAGGCTCCGTATACCAATGTACCCGGTGTTTCTGACCGGCTGGAAGAGCAGATGAGCGGTGCATGGGTGAACTTCGCCCGCTGCGGCAACCCCAACCATCCTTCCCTGCCCGAGTGGCCTGCCTGCACCCCCGGCGATGAAGCGATGATGCTCTTTGATGAAACCTGCCGTGTTGCGCACAAGGTTGACTGGGAGCTTTTGTCCCTGCTGAAGCAGGTTGCACCTGTTTTTGACCCTTCTAAAAACGATGAGCCGATTCAGCACTAATCTATTGTAATTTTTCAAATCCCCGACGAGCGTTTTTTCTCCGCCCGTCGGGGATTTCTGCTTTTTTACTGCTATTTTGATATGGAAAATTGATTTTTCCCCAAACCCTTCAGAAAGAGCAGAAAAAATGCTGTTATTTTCCCCCGTTTTGCGTTATAATAATAGAAATTAATTGACCTGCACATGATACGGAAACGGAGGTTGAACCATGAAAAATGTTTTTACAACAATTTGCGATTCCCTTTCCAACGCTGTAGAATATGTGGTGGAAAAAAACCGCAAGACTGCGCAGATTAACCGGCTGAAGCTGGTGATCCGCAGCGAAGAACGTATTGCAGAAAAGGCATACATCGCACTGGGGAAGTATTACTATCACCATCTGCGGGATGACATGGATCTTGTCACAGAGCCGCACTGTGTTGCCATCGACCACGCTTCTCAGCGTCTTGACCGCGCAATCACGCGCCTGGAAGAACTCTGCACCGCACCGGATTGCACGGAAGAAGACTGTGCCAACTGCGGTTTTGACTGTTCCTGCTGTGATGCAGACGATTTTGACGATGATTTTAACGACGACGGCTGCGAGTGCGGTTGTGACTGTGCAGCAGAAGAGCCTCCTGTACAGGAGGAAGTAAAAGAGGAAAAAGCTCCGGCTTCTGAAGAAGTTTCAGTGGAATCCCCGGCCAGCGAAAATGCTGCTCCTGCTGATGAGGATGTCTTTTATGAGGCAGCCGACCCCCGGGATAATGAGGAGATCCCCTTTATCTAATACCAATCTTGGAGACATTTTATGAAAAAACGCGTTCTACTGGGAATGAGCGGCGGTGTGGACAGCTCTGCATCGGCGCTTGTTCTTCTCCGCAGCGGCTATGATGTTACCGGCGTGACCATGCTGCTGCATACAGGTGAAAATTCTTCCGGCGACCAGTGCGGCTCTTCCCGCGAAGCAGAAGACGCCGCAGCGGTTTGCCGCCTGCTGGGAATCCCCCATCAGGTACTGGACTTTTCAGAGGAATTTTCACAAAGAGTCAAGCAGGATTTTATTTCGGAATACCTGGCTGGACGCACCCCTAACCCCTGTATCCGCTGCAACCGGTATTTGAAATTCGGGATGCTGCTGGAGTATGCCCTGGCAAACGGGTTTGACTTTGTGGCTACCGGCCACTATGCACTGGTTGAGCCTTTGGGTGACCGGTGGGTATTGCGCTGCTCACCCACTGCAAAAGACCAAAGCTATGTGCTGTATCAGCTGAATCAGCATCAGCTGGCTCACACGTTGATGCCTCTTGGAAGAATGGAAAAGCCGGAAGCCCGCCGCCTTGCGCAGGAAGCCGGGCTTCCGGTTGCCAACAAGCCCGACAGCCAGGATATTTGCTTTATCCCGGACGGGGATTATAACAGCTTTATTGCGCGTACCTGTGGAAAAGAGCCTGAACCGGGCAATTTTGTGGATGCAGAAGGCCATGTGCTGGGTACGCACCGCGGTATCACCTGTTATACCATTGGCCAGCGCAAGGGTCTTGGCCTGAGTTTTGGCCAGCCCATGTATGTGACAAAAATCGATCCCCAGGCCAACGAAGTCACGCTGGGCCCCGAAGGCAGCCAGTATGCCCCTGGATTGATTGCCGGGGACTGCAACTGGATCGCCTTTGAACAGCCCGGCGAGCCTTTCCGGGCACAGGTGAAAGTGCGCTACAAAGCAAAGCCGGCCGACGCCTGGATTTTCCCCATGGAAAACAATCAGATGCGCATTGCATTTGACGAGCCGCAGCGCTCTGTTACACCCGGACAGGCTGCCGTATTGTACCAGGATGATCTGGTATTGGGCGGCGGTACGATTCTCACCCCTTGCCGGTAATCACGCCGGCATCTTTTCTGTACAGATTCCTCGCAAGGAGGTTTTACATTGTCTACTTGTATCAGTAAGGATATCAGCTGTCCGAACTGCGGGGCAGTGCATAAAGCACAGATGTGGCCGGGAATTGACCGCATGGCACACCCGGAGCTGCGGGCACGCATTATGGAAGAAACCTTTTTTGACTGGAAATGCCCCCGCTGCGGCTATACAGCACAGATGGCCTATCCGTGCTTGTATCACGACCGCGAGCTGGGATTTATGGTTTGCCTTGCGCCCGGAAACAGCAAAATCACTTTGGAAGTCCCCACCTACCTCGAAAATATTTCAAAGCGCGCTGTTTCAACGCTGCCGCAGCTCAAAGAAAAAATCCTTCTGTTTGAATCCGGCTTGGATGACGCTGCGATGGAACTGGTCAAAAAAGCGCTCTCTGAAGTGGTGCAGCGCAAATGGCGCATTCCAGAGGTAACAGCTTATTTTTGCGCTGCCAACAAAAAGCAGATTGAATTTGCTTTTTACTGGCAGGGGCAGCAGACACCCGTATATCACAGCACCCGCTTTGATGTATATAAACAGGCCAAAGAGGTTCTCAAGACGCTCCATTATGAACCGGACGACGGGTTCCCCGTAGTGGATTCCCTGTTGGCCGACGAATTGATGGAAGCGTATGAGGAAGAAGAATAAAACGCGCGCTGCGTTTACGTACCAAAAGGCTCCCGGAGCCTGAGCAATTCAGAAAGGAACAAAAAGTATTATGTGCGGAATTTGTGGATTTACCGGAGAAATTGTTGACCGCAGTGCGGTTATCACTCATATGACCGATGCGATTACCCATCGCGGCCCTGACAGCAGCGGTGTGTTTGAAGGCGAAGGCGTGACAATGGGCTTCCGCCGGCTGAGCATCATCGATATCAGCTCCACCGGTGACCAGCCGATTTACAACGAAGACGGCAGCCTGGTGCTTACTTTTAACGGAGAAATTTACAACTATCAGGAATTGCGGGAAGAACTTCTCTCCAAAGGCCACGTTTTTCGTACCCATACGGATTCTGAAGTACTGATTCACGGTTTTGAGGAATGGCAGGAAGGCCTTTTGAACCGCCTTCGCGGTATGTTCGGCTTTGCCATTTGGAACAAAAAAGATAACAGCCTGTTCATGGCCCGCGATTTCTTTGGCATCAAGCCCCTGCACTACACCATGGTGGGCGACCACTTTGTTTATGGCTCTGAAATCAAGAGCATCCTGCAATTCCCGGGCTTTGAGAAAAAGTTCAACATGGACACGCTGAACAACTATCTCTCTTTCCAGTATGCAGTGCCGCCGCAGACCTTCTTCGAGGGGGTTTACTGCCTGATGCCCGCCCACTACCTGTGGTTTAAAGACGGCAAAATCACCACGACTCGGTACTGGGAGCCGAAATTCAATCCCGATGAGAACCTTTCGGAAGAAGAGGCCATCGACCGGATTGAGAAGGTGTTCGAAAACTCTGTGAACGCTCACAAAATCAGCGACGTTGAAGTCGGCTGCTTCCTGTCCAGCGGTGTGGATTCCAGCTATGTTTCCACCTACTTTGCCGATCAGAAGACCTTCACCGTGGGCTTTGACTTCGGCGAGAAATACAACGAGATTGACTGGGCCAAGGGCCTTTCGGAAAAAATTGGCGTAGACCATCATTACAAGATTATTTCCTCTGAGGAATTCTGGGGCAATATCAAAAAAGTACAGTACCACATGGATCAGCCGCTGGCTGACCCCTCCTGCATCGCCCTGTTCTTTGTTTCCAAGCTGGCCAGCGAATATGTAAAAGTGGTGCTTTCCGGCGAAGGCGCTGACGAACTGTTCGGCGGCTACACCATTTACAACGAGCCGGATGTTTTCCGCATTTACCGCAAGGTGCTGCCGCAGTGTGTGCGCACCGGCCTGCGCAAACTGGTACAGAAGGTTCCGTTCCACTTCCGCGGTCAGAGCTTTATCACCCGCGGTGAGTACCCGACCAACGAATCGTTTATCGGCAACGCCAAGATGTTCGGCTATGAGGACAAGCAGAAGCTGTTGAAGAATCCGGAAGCAGCCACCCGTCCCCAGACGCTGACCAAGCCCTGGTATGACCGGGTAAAGGAACTGGACGATGTGACCCGGATGCAGTATCTGGACATCAACATGTGGATGGTGGGCGATATCCTGCTCAAAGCCGACCGCATGAGCATGGCCAACTCGCTGGAGCTGCGCGTTCCCTTCCTGGATAAGGAAGTCTTCAAGGTGGCTTCTACCATTCCGACCCGTCTGCGCGTAAACCGCAAGAACACCAAATACGCTATGCGCCAAGCTGCTCTGCGCCATCTGCCGCAGGCAACCGCTCAGAAAAAGAAGCTGGGCTTCCCGGTTCCTACCCGCGTATGGCTGCGCGACCAGAAATACTATAATATTGTCAAAGCTGCTTTTACCAGTGACATTGCCGAAAAGTTCTTCCACACAGAAGAGCTGGTGCGCTATCTGGACGACCACTTTAACGGCCGTCAGGATTACAGCCGCCGCATCTGGACGCTGTTTATCTTTATTGTCTGGTATGATATTTACTTTGAAGACGGCAAGCACGCAGAAGGCGACTGGCCGGATTTCAGAAAATAAGTCTAAAAAACGAGGCGCTGCAAGTTATTTGCAGCGCCCTTCTTCGTTTTACAGGGGAAACCCCAGACGTGGATTTCCCCTCGAAAACTGTCCACCGGACAGTTTTCTCACCCCTTCCTGCGTTTCCTGGTGCATAAAGAGTTCCGCTCTCTGCGGAGAGCGGCCAAAAGGGTGTTGTTTGCCGGTGGCAAACGTTGAACACCGACCGAGCCGGCAGGCGAGACTGCGGCCCTTTTGGATTTCCTTCCACCTTTTGGAAAAAGGGCGCCGTGTGCCAATGGCACACAATCAAGGCGCCGACCGTAGCGGCAGCGAAGACCTGGACGAAAACTTTTGCATCGCGGGGGAGCTTCTGCGATTTTGCAGCGATGAGCACGCGAACGGATTTGTGCAACTTTTTCAGCCAGTTGGGTTTATCTACAAACAAAAGCCTGTATCCGATAAAAGGATACAGGCTTTTGTTTACACTTTTTCCACCGCGCCGGTCAGATAAACTACCAGCTCAGGCGGATACTGGAGCACTGCTGCCGGATGGTAAGGCGCTGTTTCCGATTCCTCGCGAAACCCCCAGCCATACAGGACCGCAACAAAATCCATCGGGATGCTCTCTGCGCCCTGGCCGTCAAAGGCGCTGTCCCCCACCAGTACACTCTCCTGTGGAGAAATCCCGGTCAAGCTGCAAGCTTCCCGCAGCAAATCGCTCTTGGTCTCTTTTCCACGGTAGGCACAAACCGCATCAAACAGGAAATCGATTCCGTTATCGCGCAGCATATCGCGGATAAAACGCTCGTGCTTGAGCGTGGCTACTGCCAGTTTAAACCCGGACTGTTTGAGTTTTTCAAGCGTTTCCTTCATCCCGTCATATAACGGCGCAGGCAGGGCTTTTCCTTCTGTCGCGTACCGCTCACGGTATTGAAGCACCGCTTGCTTGACCTGCTCTTGTGTCATCTGCGGCCAGAGTTTGGGGAATCCGTGTTCCAAAGAGCCGCCAATCACCCCGTAAAAATCATCGCGTTCGGGGTGCGGGGCATACCCCATAGAAGCAGCAGTCGCATTGTAACAGTGGCAAATTCCCGGAGAAGTATCTGCCAGGGTGCCGTCGTAGTCAAAAATAATGAGCTTTTTCAAGACTGCCCCTTCTTTCTCTCGGCAATATAGCTGTTCAAACGTTTTTCCGTTGCCGCCAGTACGCCTTCCAGCAGGCGGATTTTTTCGGCTTCGGATGCACTGATGCCATCCATCCGCACGGTAACACCGGTGTAGCGCAATTCCTTTTCGCAATGGAACTTCTCTGCGGTTTCCATAATCGAACGCTCCTTTGTATAAACATAAATCTGCCGGGTTTTCTCCCCTATACGCAGGGTGATGGGCCGCAGATACTGGAAAACTTCCTGGTTTTTGCCGTTAAAGAACGAGAAAAGCTCTTTTTCCTGACAGAAGGCCACTACCCTGGCCTGCGTACGAGCCAGATAAGCAGAAACCCGTTCTGCACGCGCAATGGGATCTTCGTCCGTCAGGTCGCTGATTACCACTGCTTCACTGGAATTTTCCATCCAGGCTTCGGGGTGGGAAAATGCAATGGGTGCGCCTGCCATCACAGAAAGTTCATGCAGGAGAAGCTCATCTCCGTCTGTAACGGCACTGCGGATACCAGCAGCCTGCAAAAATCGTACCGCGCAGTCATACTGCTCCATGTATTTCCAATCCTGCAAAATGCGGCTGTCAAAACAGAGCGTCTCGTCAGAAATATACGACATGGAACGCACAGAAGTGGAATAAGCTGCTGCGGCTTTATGGAAACGGCCTTCAATACAATACTTCATCAGCTCCGAAGGCATGGCAAAGGGCAGAATGATAACCTTTTCCCCAAAAACATCCCGGTAGGTTCCGGCAATATCGTCGGGATGCGGTTTGATAACCAGCTGGCTGTCCGGCGCAAACAGATAATCTGCAAACAGAGTATACAGCCGGTGCTGTTCGGGCAGTGTCATCAGCCCCAGATTGGCCATATGCTGCGTCAGCAGCAAGCTGCTGTTTTCGGTCAGCTGGATTGTCTCCCCTGCACCGAAAAACCGGAGCACACGCCAGCGCTCCCCCTTATCCATTTCCCGTAGGATGCGATCCACCGAAAAATCGGTCATCTTGGGATTTTCATATCCAGGTTTCTGCTTTTCTGCATCGGCCAGGATTTCGGTGGCAAATTCATTATCGCCAAAGCATCCCAATGTAAAGCACAGGCGGTACTGGGTGCGGTTGCGCTTCATATTATTCAGCGCAAATTCCCGGTCAGAGAGCACGCCGCTGCCCTCTTCAAAACAATGATACGGCAGTTTATTGTGAATCACATACCATCCAAACGGAAAATGGTCTGGGCACAGATACCGCTCTTCTTCTTTCAGGGAAATCCCCATCCCCTTCAGCAGCTTTTCCATCCGATGGCAGCAGGCAGAAAGAATCATTCCGGACGGGACTTTTCTTCTCTCCAGATACCGCTGATGTTCCAGCACAGAAAGCTCATCCAGGATTTCCACCCGGTCAAAAATACCCGACTCCCGGTACCGGTTCACATAGGCTACCGAATTTTTGTGGATGTTGGAAAGCAGCAGCACAGCTTTTTCCTGCGGGTGCCGTGTCATTTTGTGCAGCACACAACACAGCACGTGATACGTTGTCAATGCGTAATAAATCATTCCCTCGCCCCTTTTATTCCTGATATTCGCGCTCCATCAGCTGCGCCAGTGTCTCCATTTCATAGGAAGAGGTACCCACTGCACGGTTCACCGGATATTCAGCAAAGAGCCTGCGGAAATATTCGGGCCGCGAAATGATAAACCGGCATACATGATAGGCATCCTCGCCGCTGATGCGGTACATCTGCGGATATTTCTCAAAAGCACGCAGATAATCCTCTGTAAATTCCAGAATTCCCCGCTGCAGCTCCCGAATCATCTCATAGCCTTCGGTCTCGGGCAGGTCAAACTTAAAGGCCGGACGACCATCTTCCGAAAGCTCGTACTGCATAAAAGAGGGGCTGGGAGAAGCCAGCATCATCTCGATAAACACGCTGTACATCTGCCCCACACGATGGCGGCGCTTCAACTCGCGGTTCTTCTGCTGAGAAAACATATACGATTCAATATCGCCGCTGGTGAGAGGGGCTTCGATGATATTCTGGTCATGGAGGTAATTGGCGCCGGAGACAAAACCATAGATTTTGCAGTCCAGCTTCCACAGGTCTTCTACCAGTACCCGCAGGGCAGAAACACCGCTGGCCGCCCAGCCCACGTCTACTGCTGCTGCCGAATGTACCCCCGCCAGTTTTTCACGGTAATACATCTGTGCGGCCTGATAGCTGCCGGCATAGGCATCCTCTACGACTTTCCAGTTGTTCAGGAACACCGTCACAATTGCTTCATAGTTTTCTTTGGTCAGGATGACCTCTGCTGTGAAGCCTGCTTCCTCCAAAAACGGCTGCATCTGCGGCAGCTCCATCGCTGCCAGCATTTGCTTCATGTTGATTTTGCGGGAAATCTTATATTTGATATAGCGCAGGAAAAACTCATTGCGAAAATATCCGGCTGTCAAGCGGGTAGCCGCCGCACGCGACCAATAGACATATTCCGTTTTTTCTTCCGGGTAGAGCTTCTGATACACCTTTTGCAGGATATCGCCATCGCGGGAAAGGAACAGCAGCTTTTCAATGCCTTTGGCCTTTACGCGTTCGTGAATCCACACACAATAGCCCAGCACATAAAAACCGGCATACGCATAGCCATACTCAAAATACTGGTTCTCGCGGAAAGCGCCGCAGCACAGACGGTTGTTGACGATTCCGCGGTACGCGCTGCCAATCAAGGCTGTCATATCCACACAGCGGCGCGAAACCCCCATGCGGTTGACGTTGGGATAATAACAGGCTTCAAACCCTGCATCAGTGGAACGGAGGCAATCGGCTACATAATTATCGCCTATATGGAAATACCGCTTCTCTTCGCCCATCTGCCCCTTTACATAAGGGAACAGGCGCCCGCTGCGTTTGGAAAAGCCACATTCCTGCGAAATGAACAGGCGGGAAATCTGTGTGTACCCGTTCATCTCGAGCGCCTTTTGAATCACCTGAGAAGGCAGATACATATCCGATACGGCAATCACGGTTTTTCCCAGTTCAAGCGCGGTCTGATACACCTGCTTCATATAGGGGTTTGCCCGCAGCAATGAAAGCTCGGTTTCCTCCTCCAAAATAACGGCGCGGTTGATGTCAAAAGCCACATACCGCTGCATCTTCTGGTAAATCTCATAGAGCGTGACTTCATTGGTTCCGTTTTTTTCCATGGCTTCCTGACGGGCCTGCTTTTCGGCAAGCACGCGGTACCGGGTGAAAGACGGGCAATGAAGCTGCTCCCCTACCAGATAAAATACGGTTTTGGGGTCATCAAAGGGGCGCAGCAGCAGGGTATCGAACACGTCAAACGACACTACATCGCACAGCAGCAGCCGTTTGGCGAGCGCCGTATAGCTGGGACGTTTGTGGATATATGTTTCTGGCGCGGAAACAAAGGGACGGTTGGTGTAATCCCTGCGCTCTGCCGGTGCGGCCCGGTGAGAATACATTTTTCCGCTTACCGAAGCCAGGCAAAGGAACAACAGTGTAAGCCCGCGGCGGAACAGTCCGATTGTATCCGACTTTTCACGATAATAGGCCTCGGTAATCATGCGGTTATGCATGGTAAAGCGGACTACCTGCCGGTCAATTTTTCGTTTGAGTTCCCGCTTTTTGCGCTTTGTAAACTGTAAGATACGATTTATCAATCAATCTTCATCCTTTTGGCTGTAAATTTTGTAGAGGCTGGGGGTCAAAAATACCAGATGCAGTTCCTTTGCACGCTTGTTCAGCTGCACATTAATTTCGTCATTTTTGGTGCGCAGGGGAATATCATAGTTGGAAACAGCGTAATCAGGTGTATAATAGTTGGAAAGCGGGTCATCCGAGAAGCCATCCATGCCGGCCAGAACGACATCTTCTTTCACGGTGCACTTGACCAGCAGCTTGAGCAGCATGGTACTGGCGCTGTCAGAAGCATAAAGCGAGGTATTCAGCAGCGCAGAATAATTGACCATCACTGCTTCCGGCGGAAGGTCGCGGACATTAGAGGTGACAATCGTGCGTCTCCAGTCAATTTCCTGTGCGGATTCTTCATACCGGCGGTCATTGGTCAGGAAGAACAGGTCGTATTTGTACTCACGCGGCACAAAGTTTACGCTGATTACCAGCGGGTTTTCTTCTTCGATAAACTTTTGAATCTGGTCATGGTAAGCGACAATTGATTTTCCGGGCGCCAGAATCAGAATTTTGCGGCCTTCCATTTTCTGGCGAAGCATGTCGATGACATCCATATCGTTGACCGCATGGGACTGATATTTCTGGTACAGATGCTCGATCAGGTGCTTGTCAAACTGCTCGCGCTTCTCGGGGGGAATCTGGTCAAGGAGCTCGGAAACCGCACTGACCGAAACCGTCTGCTTGGACATCAGATACGAAGCATAATTGGGGTGGCAATCCTGTGCCGCCGCCAGAAAATACGGGCAGGAATATCCCCAACGGCTGGAAAGCGAAATCGCAGTGATGTATTTATCCACGACTTCCAGAATCGGGAGCACATTATAGCGGCCTTCGTACTCGTGGTTGAAGTAGTTCAGAATCAATTCGGTGCAAAGGTTGCCCGCTCCTCGTCCCATACCGCTGGCCGAACAGTCAATAATGATACCGCGGTCTGTCTTATATTCCAGCAGCTTCTGCGCGTTGGCAAAGGACATTTGCAGGTTGTTGTGGGAGTGATACCCAATCTTGATTCCCGGAGCGAGGTTATTATCTGCCAGAATAATCTGGCGCAGCAGGAGTTTGCCGTACATAGTCCCCAGCGTATCCACCAGATAGAATGCATAGGGGTTCAGCTGGTTGATGCGCTTAATCAGGCGGATGAGGTCTTCGTCCGAATATCCGGCAGTTCCTACCGGCTGCATGAAGAGCTTATACCCCTTCTGCTTGATCATCTCGCCGTAACAGAAAGCCTTATCAATTTCTTCCGGGTGGAAGGTCAGCCGGATGCCGCCCAACCCGGTTTCCCCTGCGTCTGAAAGGGCAGAAGGGTTGATCTCCTTTTCTCCAATCGCAATCATGGCTACAAACAGGGAATCGCTGTTTTCCGGCAGCAGGGCGTTAACCTCTTCTACGCTGCGGAACAGGGACTGGCTTTCTTCTTTGGGCTGTTCCGTCAAAAATCCACATTCCACAATATCCACACCGGCCTTTGAAAAGCGGTTCAGCATATCGCGGATGGTTTCACGTCCAAATTCCCACTGGTTGATATACCCGCCATCCCGCAGGGTACAGTCCAGAAATTTAATCTGACTCATGCATGTTCTCCTTTACAGATAAACCGGTTGTACACCATATCAGCCACTTCAAAATCAAAGGGCTCGTTAATATCACAGGCTTCAATATCGCTTACCGGAATCAGGAACGGCTTATCACCGGTACGGCGGTTCTGTTCCATCAGCAGCTCGCGCTTGTAGATGTAAAGGCCGGTAGTTTCGGCATAAATATCCCCCAAATCCTGTGTGCGCGGGATGCAGGAGGTATCATACTGGGGCACACCGTTAATCCACAGGAATTCCCGCAGCTTCTTCACGGTCATAGCACTGTCGTATTCGCCGCTGTTTACCGCCATAATGCCGGATTCCACCGATACACGGGAGATAAACGGCGCAGTCGCGTGCGCCAGCACATACGTATCTGCTTCCACGTCCTGTGCAAATGAGCGGAGCACTTCCAGAATCAGTGTGGAAGAAGAATCCAGCCGGGGGTCACGGCGCAGCCAGGTGACGCCCTCGGGCAGATATTCACGGATAGCGGGGTCGCTGCAATACACATAAATCTTATCCAGCCCCTTGGTTTTGAGCAGAGTACGCAGGATGTAACAAATCAGCGGGTCTCCGTTGTGGAAGGGCTTTGTATTTTTTCCGGGCAACCGTTCATTATTGAGTTTCACCGGGACAAAAGCAACTGTTTTCATAGTAATCAGATTCACTCTCTTTCTTCATTCTGGTTCAATTCTTCAATCTCTTGTGGTGAGAGAATTTTTGACTGCACATACAGCTTGGCTTTGGAAAATGGAAGCATTCTGACAAATGCAAACGAAGAGATGCATTTTTGAATGGTCGAATCATTAATCAGCAAATACATTGCATACTCATTTTCTGCAAACAGGCTGTTTTCTTCGGGGCTCAGCGAAGCCCTCACCTGCAAAACCGTTTTCCCCGACGGAAACGGCAGTTTCTGACGGTTTGCTGCTGTTTCATCCAGAAGCAGCAAAACACCTTTTACATCCTCATTTTCCTGAGATAACAGACTCGGGTCTTCTGTCACGAGGATTCTCCAACCGTCTTCAGCGGTATCCACTTCCAAGGCCCGGAGAAAATTCTCCAGTTGTATCTGGTTGACCTGCTGGTATATGGGACAAACCTTCCCGCCGGCACAACGGCTGACCTCTTTCATCAAAGCAGCTGCCACATAAATCGCGTGAAGATGTTCATGCCGGGTTTCGATTTCGGTAGTAAACTGATAAATTTCCTGCGCAAACGGAGCCATTCCCCCCACAGAGGTCGAGCTGGCGGTCAGTACCCGGCATACCGGTTTATCAAACAAGAAAGGAATCAGCTCAGAATTCATGCGGTGCGGCAAAATGACCGCCTGCGGGAAAATTCTGCGGTAGTTCAGCCAGATATCTTTGGGATGGGGCTTTATCACCAGCCGGCAGCCCGCAGAAAAATAATCGACCAGCATGGTGGTAATCTGTTCCTGCACATCCAAATCTTTTACAGCCATGGATTTCAGATATTGGGTCATGTACATACAGACCGGGGAAGCGTCTGAGACCGTGATGGGCGATGCGCCGTAAAACGCCAGGATTTCAGGCACACGTTCGGGTATGTCATATTTCAGTGCATCATAAATCGAAAAATTTTCTGCCTTTTCATCGGTAAAACCGTTGATAAAATTCCGCTCGTCACAGAGGCGCGCAATCTCATATTCGCTGGTACCTGCACCGTGAAGGTACTCAGAAATCACATAGTTCGTCAGGCAGATTTCCTTTGTAATCTGCATGTATCGTTCCCGCTGCGAAAGCATCCCGCTGGCATCTTCAATATAAACATGGGGAATTTTATTGGCCAGGCAATAGATTCCAAAAGACCACTGGTCAGAACCGATGTAAATTCTGGAAAACGTAGAAAGGTCAAGGTTCAGCCAGTTCTTTACACAGTCGCACACATTACCGATCACCGCTTCAATTTCCTGCGGTGAGCTTTCTTCTGTCAGGGCGTTTCCGCGCTTGAGCTTGAACTGATTTTCAGGCACCAGCCGTACAAAAGAAAACCATCCTGTATCGCGCAATTTTTTCAAAAATTCTTTCTGTTCCGATTCCGGCCGGATATATTCGACCATCAGCAGGCCGGCTTCTTCGTCCGCATGGCGCGCCAGGCGATGGACAATACAATAGAGCAGCTGATAGGTCGTGGATAAATGATACAAAACCATATGCATGCAACCCCTTTACACAGATGATGTCGGCTGCATTTTTCCGGTGGAAACAGCCAGCAGCTCTCTTTCCATATTCTGCTGACCACAGCGATACAAACGAACACCGTCCTGCAAAGAGATGGACGACTTGCCGGTATATTTGGCATAATCACGGCAAAAATCGCGAACCCCTTCATTCAGTTCGCTTCTTTCTTCGGTAAACAGAGAGTGCAGCACATGAGTATCGCGCGAAGTAATCTGAGAGAGAGAGAGGATACGGAAAGAAACGCCGGGATGGTTTTTCTGCAGCTTTTTCAGGAAAGCCGCAAAACCTTCCGGGTCAAACCCAGGGTCCAGCACCTGAATTGCATGGTGCGGAAAATGGCGTTCTCCGTTCATGGTGCACACAGTATGAGAACCGGCCATCTTTGCAAATGCAGAATATTTTCCGGCATAACAGACCGTAAAGTCTGCATCCAAAAAAGAATAGAGGCTGTAAATCAGCGGGCCTGCGCATAAATATCCCAGTTCGTACAGAAAAGACGGACGTTTCTTTCCTGAAAACACTTTTGCGCCGCACACAGCATCGTATTGCTCTTTAAATTCGGAAGAAAGCCCGGGATGCAGGGCATCTTTCATGAGCTGGACGGGTGCACGGTAATAGATGGGCCTTCCTCCAGCTTTCTGCAGGGGACGGATAAAATGCTTAAAATCAGCCGAAACCACTCCAAAATGCTGCAAGCCCAATTCATTCACCATTTGTACCTTATCCTTTTTGGATTCACAGGAAAGGGAAAGGCTGTCCCAGCCAATCGTATTCCGGCGGAGAAGTTCTTCATAAAAATCACGGGGGTAACTGGAATTAACGACCAGATGAATTTTCACATCATGATATGCGGCAATATCCAGCAGGCGCATAATGTAGCGGTTGGGAATCAGATTGTCACGGGCCATTGCCAATTCTGTTTCACAAGAAAAC
>DVIY01000062.1 GCA_018710915.1 Candidatus Gallacutalibacter pullistercoris | reverse complement strand
ATAATCCTAATTTTTAAAACCTGTATGATGGTTTGCCATCAACTGAAAACAGCAGGGCAAGGAGAGGTTGTAATGAATGAACTCAGAAAAATTATAGAAGATTTTCAAAATAATGAGGTTTCTGCTTACGGGAATCTTCCTTACAGCACCAGGCTGTTAATTTCCCTTGCGGTACAGGCTGCACTGGGAACAGCACGGACGATTCCCGAGGAAGTAACCAAGGCTCTTGTAAACGGCATACCGCCAGAAGCCATCGCAGAAGCGATTATCCAATCTACCCCCTATATTGGCTGCACAAAATCGCTGGAAGCACTGGAACAGGCAGAAAATGCAATGAAGATGCAAAATATTGAATTTCCCTTGAAAAACTGCGCAACCGTAACCCAACAAACCCGTTTAGAAAAAGGGCTTGCTGCCCAATATGCAATTTTTGGGAGGGAAAACATTGACCGGAACCGGCAAAGCGCACCGCCGGAGCTCCGCCATATTCAGGAATACCTTTCTGATTACTGTTTCGGTGATTTCTACACCAGGAGTGGGCTTGATTTGAAAACCAGGGAGCTGCTGACCTTCTGCATCCTCTGTGCCCTGGGTGGATGTGAGCCTCAACTGAAAGCGCATATCGGAGGGAACCTCCGGATAGGCAATGACCGTGAGACATTACTTTCCGCTGTAACATGGTGTATCCCGTATATCGGGTTTCCACGAACCCTGAATGCGATTGCCTGTATTAATGAAGTTGTACAGGCGTAACAGAGAAATGGATGCTGAAAGGATAGGAGGGTATCCACGCTGAAAACCGGATTTAAAAAATTACTGTTTGAAACAGGGAAGGAGCCCAATATGAATCACCCAGATTTCAACCCAATTTTCGAATTGGGGGAAGAAAACCCTTTTGGACAATATTTTACGGGGAAAAGCTATTTAAAAATGCTCGCTACTGAGGGGGTAGGAATCGGCAATGTGACTTTTGCCCCCGGATGCCGCAATCACTGGCATATCCACCATGCCCAAAAAGGAGGCGGGCAGATTCTTTTATGTACCGCAGGCCGGGGATGGTATCAGGAATGGAATCAGCCCGCACGGGAACTGCATCCGGGTGACGTGGTAGCCATTCCACCAGAGGTAAAACACTGGCATGGCGCTGCAGGCAACAGCTGGTTTTCTCATCTGGCCATAGAAGTGCCCGGCGAGGGGACCTCTAATGAATGGTGTGAGGCGGTATCGGAGGAAGCATATCAAAAGTTAAAATAAGCTGATGCACAATAACCGAAGAAGATAAAACAGCCGGGCCTGGAAGATAACCTGCTTCCAGGCCCGGCTTATATGTCGGTTATAAAGCACAGATACAACCGTTGCAGCTTGCAGAGCATGCCTTTTTATTCCTTTTCCGGTGAACAAATGCTTCTTTGGGTTGAAATGGTAAACAGCGTATCCGCAAGCAATGTTAAGGTTACCCCCAACAGATTCAATTCATTCTCAGTCAGGTTAGATGCAACAGCATTCGCAATGGCAGTGATGGAAGCCGTTAATTCACACGAATTCACGAGAGATTCACCCCCATACCATTATATGAAGATATTGCTGAAAAGTGTGCGCCTAATAATCCCCTTATACGGGAGATACCAGCCCTTGGTTCAGCGTTCCACCCTACATATTCTGGCAACCGTGAACATATTGCAGTTTAAAAAGAATCCCCTGCGATTTCCTGGTACAGGGCTTCCAGAAATTTTTCAGCGGCTTTTGAGAAAGCCTGATGGTTTTTCCAGGCAATCACCACCCCCGCCGTCATTTGTGGTTCCAGTGGGCGGAAGCAAAGCCGGCTGTTGCCCGAAGTATTTACCAGCCCGTCAATCGCCAGCGCACAGCCAAGCCCTTCCTCTACCAGCAAAGCTGCATTGTAAATCAGGTTATAGGTACCGATAATATGCAGATTTTCCAGGGAATGTCCCAGCCAGCCTGCCAGTTCATTTTGAATCAGTGACTGCCGGGAACACAAAAGCGGCACGGCTTCCAGTTCTTTTGGCGAGATGCCTGGCCTGGATGCCAGTGGATGATCCTTCCGCATCAAAATCCCCCAGGTCACTACGTTTGGCAGCGGCAGATACTCATATTTTTTCAGTTCTGTAGTTCCTACAAACAATGCAAAATCAATTAAACCCTTGTCCAGCTTTTCCGCTGCATCTTCGCCGTTTCCGCTGTAAAGGTGAAAGTGGATATTGGGATATTGCTTTCGCAGCCGTTCCAGTGTTTTGCCAACATGCCGCATAGCGTCGGTTTCTCCGCCGCCAATCAGGATATCTCCGCCAACCATATTGTCCTGCATACGAAAATCCCGCTCGGTTTTATCGGCAAGCTCTACAATTTCCTGTGCACGCTTTTGCAGGAATAACCCTTCTTCTGTCAGAGTTATCTTCCGTTTCCCACGGTCAAACAGCTTCTTTCCCAGCTCGTCTTCCAGCTCCATCAGCTGCTTCGAAAGAGTCGGCTGTGTAATGTGGAGCTTTTCAGCGGCTGCGGTAATTTTTCCTTCCCTTGCAACCGCCAGAAAATATCGCAGTACACGCAGTTCCATCTGAATCATGCCTCCTTTTTTATTATTATACCGATTTTATTTATGCCTGTAAACTATGAATAATAATACTTTATAAGTATTTGCTATTTTATTTGCTGGATATATAATAAAAACAGGTAAGATTTTATGTAAAAACGAGTAAGACAGGGTGGTATGGAATGGATTTACAGCAGTATCTGGACGAGTTGAACAGTGGGAAGCACATCGAAGCAAATTCGCCGGTGCATCAGTATATGCACGGGGTTTCTCAAGAGGCTTTACGTCTCACAGCAGAATTAAACACGGGATATCATACTCCGGAAGAGGTGAGCAGCCTGTTTTCTCAAATTACCGGCAAGCCGGTGGGAGAAGGCTTCGGCCTGTTCCCGCCCTTTTATACCGACTGTGGAAAGAATATTACGGTTGGAAAAAAAGTCTTTATCAATATGGGGTGTAAATTTCAGGACCAGGGCGGTATTTTTATCGGCGATGGTGCGCTGATTGGGCACAATGTCGTGCTGGCAACTTTGAACCATGACCTGGCACCCAAAACGCGCCACAGTGTGACGCCACGCCCCATCCATATAGGCAGGAACGCCTGGATTGGCTCGAACTCGACTATTTTGCCCGGCGTAACGGTCGGGGACGGCGCGATTGTCGCTGCGGGTGCAGTGGTAAACCGGGATGTCCCTGCAAATACGGTGGTAGCGGGGGTTCCGGCGAAAGTTATCAAAAAATGCACGGAATAAGCCAAAACAGAAAGCAGGGGAGAAGAGTGAAGAAATCTCAAAAAAGCAGGCGGTTTTGCCCCTTTTTTCTGGCTGCGATGATGGGACTGGCCTGCAGCTGTTCTGGACAGGAAGCAGTACCTGAGCCGGTATCCGCTCCCATACCTTCGGCAATTTCAGAAACGGAAGGAAGCATACATGCATCAGGGGAGGAAGATGAAATGAAGGCAGAAATCAAAGTAACCATCAACGGGAAAAGCTGGACAGCGGTGCTGGAGGATACCCCGTCTGTACGGAGCCTGCTGGAAAGGCTGCCCCTGACCCTGACCATGCAGGAATTGAACGGAAATGAAAAATATTACCGCTTTTCCGATTCGTTTCCCACAAAAGAAGAACGTGTGGAAAGGATTTATGCCGGTGATTTGATGCTGTACCAGTCACAGTATCTGGTGCTGTTTTATGAAGACCACCCCACTTCATACCGGTATACCCGTCTTGGGCAGCTCAAAAATCCTGCCGGGCTTGCCGAAGCAGTGGGAAGCGGGACAGTAAAGATATCTTTTGAGCAGGTATCATAAAAGATTCAGGAAGGTTGCCGGGCGCTCTTTTTCAAAAGTCCCTGACTTGCGCTTTTATAGAGACTATGGTATATTTGATATCGAAGAATGTCGAAATTTGTGCAAGAAGAAGGGGTATTATGGAAAAGACGGATCAGCGATATGAAATGTATGCAGCGATTCTGAAAGAAGAAATGCTGCTGGCGATGGGCTGTACCGAACCGATTGCAGTTGCTTATGCGGCCGCTGCTGCCCGAAGTGTGCTGCAAACCCCTTCTGCAATAGAACGCTGTGAAATGCATATCAGTGGGAATATCATCAAAAACGCCAAAAGTGTGGTAGTTCCCAACACCAGCGGAATGAAGGGCCTTGAAACGGCGGCCGCCGCCGGAATTGCAGCGGGCAATGAACGCGCGGGGCTTCAGGTGCTTTTCTGTGTAGGAGAAGCGGGGAAGCAGGCCACCAGCAGCTTGCTGCATGACTGTCATTTTCAAGTTTTTCCGGCCAAAAGCCCTAAAATTTTTTATATCGAAATTTGTCTGTACACGCCGGACGAAACCGCCCGAGCTGTGATAGAAGATTTTCATACCAATCTGACCATTTTGGAACATAACGGCCAGCTGGAAAAATGGATGGCATCGGGGTGCTCTGCGCAATGCGAGCAGCCGCAGACTGACCGTTCCCGGATGAATGTGGAAGATATTCTCGATTTCGCGTCAACTGTCGATTTGGAGGATGTGCGCGACTTGATTGAACGGCAGATTCGCTGCAATACGGCGATTTCAGAAGAGGGGCTGCATCATCCCTGGGGTGCACAGGTGGGAAGAACCATGCTCAAAGCAGATGCAGTGGATGTGTATACCCGCGCTGCCGCTGCCGCCGCTGCGGGAAGCGACGCCCGTATGAGCGGGTGCGAGCTGCCGGTGGCGATTGTTTCGGGCAGCGGGAATCAGGGCCTGACTGCCTCCATGCCGGTCATCGTCTATGCAAAAGAGACCGGGGCTTCAGAGGAGAAGCTGTTCCGCGCGCTGCTCATCTCCAATCTGATTACCATTCACCAGAAAACGAGTATCGGCAGACTGTCGGCTTTTTGTGGAGCAACCAGCGCTGGGGTAGGGGCCGCCTGCGGCATTGCCTATCTGGACGGCGGCGGATATGAAGAGATCTCGCATACAATTGTAAACGCGCTGGCCGTGCTTTCTGGCATGGTGTGCGATGGTGCAAAGCCTTCTTGTGCAGCAAAAATTGCTACCGCAGTCAATAACGGGATTTTCGGGTACCGACTGTTCCGGCAGGGGCTGCAATTTTATGCAGGAGAGGGAATCGTCACCAAAGGGGTCGAAAATACCATCGCCAATGTAGGGCGTCTGGCCAACCAGGGCATGCGCAATACCGATTGCGAAATTCTCGGCATCATGGTAGGCGAATAATAGAATCAAACGAAAAACGGCAGAGGAGAGCATTGTGCATCCTTTGCCGTTCTGTTTTCTCAAAGAGCGTATATCCAATTTTTCAGGTACGAAAAAGAGACACCCATCAAAATGACAGGTGTCTCGAAAAATTCAGGCTATCAGCCGTTTCTTATTTGCCGAAGTAACGAGCCAGCAGGCCAGCGAAAGCCTTGCCATGACGAGCCTCGTCGCGAGCCATCTCGTGAACGGTGTCGTGGATAGCATCCAGGTTAGCAGCCTTGGCG
>DVIY01000061.1 GCA_018710915.1 Candidatus Gallacutalibacter pullistercoris | reverse complement strand
AAGAAGATTTTTTAAAAACTGGAATTGCCCCTTTTTTCCTGTGTCAAGGGATGATATAATAAGAAAATACCGGCTTAACCAGGGGCGGAATCGGTATAAAATAAAGAATCCTATGAATCAGGGAGTGAAATAATATGGAAAAATTTTGGGAATGGATGCTCAATTGGATACAGAATATGGCACCCCGCGTGTTTGGGGCAACTATCGTGGTGGTGTTGGGATGGGTGCTTTCAAAAGCGTTGGTAAAGCTTTTGAAAAAGGCGTTAGAGCGTGGAAAAGCTGAAGCTGGTGTGATTACCTTTGTTGGTTCTCTGGTAAATATTTCTTTAAAAGTTCTGGTTGGAATTACTGCCGCAGCCCAGCTTGGATTTGATGTTACATCGATTATCACGGCTATTGGTGCATTGGGCGTGACCATTGGCCTGGCACTGAAAGACAGCATGAGCAATGTAGCCAGCGGTGTGCAGATTCTCTTCAATCACACATTCCGGGTGGGTGATTATCTTTCAGTCGAAGGGGTAGAAGGTACGGTAGATCGAATTGAGATTATGTATACCGCATTGCGTACATTTGACAATAAAGAGATCATCATGCCGAATTCTGAATTGACAGCCAGTGTCATCACCAATTATACCGCCCAGACTACCCGCCGGCTGGATCTTTCCTATTCTGTTTCTTATAGTACGGACCTGGCACAGGCGCGCTCGGTTTTGGAAGGATTGATAAATGGCAACGAAAAGGTATTACAGGACCCGGCTCCGCTTGTAGCAATCGGCGAGCATAAGGATAGCTGTATTATGGTCGTTGCAAAAGTCTGGTGTAATACAGATAATTACTGGCCTTTGTATTTTGAAATGCAGGAAGAAGTCAAGAATGCTTTTGACCGTGCAGGAATAGAAATTCCCTTCCCGCAGCTGGACGTACATACAAAGCCTTGATGAAAAATATATCATATATTTCTGAGGAGAAAGCAGAATGGAATCAAATTATCAATGCCTGACTGCGGTTGGGTTGCAAAATCTTCCGCAAGCAGGCGAAATACGGGAAGAAATTTTTGTAAAAGAGCAAGGGTTCCACAATGAATTTGATGAAATCGATGCTTATGCGGTCCATCTGCTGGTACTGGATGGAGAAACTCCCGCAGCAACTGGACGGGCCTTTCCCGATGAAACGGGAAAAATCTGGCATATGGGGCGCATTTGTGTGCGAAAAGCCTGGCGCGGCCAACAATTGGGGCGTCTGGTGATGGAACAGCTGGAAAAAGCCGCTAAAGAGCGGGGAGCAGAGAAGCTGGTGCTGTCGGCACAGGTGCAGGCAAAAGGATTTTATGAAAAGTTGGGATATACAGCGCACGGTTCTGAATACCTGGACGAGTTTTGTCCGCATATAGAAATGGAAAAAACAATATTGTAACTTTTTTCCACTTCCATGCTGTGGTACAATAACAAAGCAGTTTTATGGAAACCGGAAATGTTCAGTCCATATAGTAGGGAAACCATTTCCATAATAGACACAGGAAAATAAGCCATTTAACAAAAATTTTGGAAAAGGAAGAAAGCCATGATTTTCAGCAGCCTGTTATTTATGTTTGTGTTTCTGCCGCTGGTGCTGATTGTATATTATCTGGTGCCGCGACGGTTTAGAAACTTCGTCCTGTTCGTGTTCAGCTTGGCATTCTATGCCTGGGGTGAACCAGTATACATCCTCCTGATGCTCTTTACCGCATTTATTGACTATTTCAATGGTGCAATGGTGGATAAATACCGCAGCCGGCCCAGAATTGCCAAGGCTTTTGTGATTGAAAGTGTGATTGTCAACCTGTCTTTGCTGGGCTTTTTCAAGTATGCCGGCCTGTTTACCTCTACGTTTAATTCCCTTACCGGGCTTGGAATCCCAGTGCCGGAGGTAGCCTTGCCCATTGGTATCTCTTTCTATACCTTTGAATCCATGTCCTATACCATCGATATCTACCGTGACCGTGCGCCGCGCCAGCACAGCATTATCAATTATGGAGCATATGTGTCGTTCTTCCCACATCTGGTGGCGGGCCCCATCGTGCGGTATGAGGATATGGCTTTGCAGCTGACTAACCGTAAAGAAAGCCTGCAAAAGTTCACTGCCGGTGCACAGCGTTTTCTGGTTGGCCTGTTCAAAAAGGTCATTATTGCCAATAACGTGGCGGCGCTGGCCGATAAGGTGGAATATTTGGGCTCTCCCTCTACGCTGACTGCATGGCTGGGAATCCTTGCTTTTACCTTCCAGATTTACTTCGATTTCTCGGGATATTCCGACATGGCCATTGGCCTTGCAAAAATGTTTGGCTATGAAATTCCCGAAAACTTCCGGCTTCCTTATGTTTCTCACAGTGTACGCGAATTCTGGCAGAGATGGCATATCACGCTCGGTACCTGGTTTAAGGAATATGTATATTTCCCGCTGGGCGGAAGCCGTGGCAGTACCCTGATGACGGTTCGCAATATGGCAATTGTCTGGCTGCTCACCGGTGTCTGGCATGGGGCCAGCTGGAACTATGCATTGTGGGGCATCTATTTTGGCGTACTGATTATTTGTGAAAAACTGTTTTTCGGCAAGGTGCTCGAAAAGCTTCCGAAATTTATCTCCTGGCTTTACAGCTTTGTAGCGGTGGTTATTGGCTGGGTATTTTTCTCGTACGAAGACATTATGCAGGCATTTGGTATGCTGGGTGCCATGTTCGGCATTGGTACTGTCCCCGTAGACAATCAGGGACTTTACTGCCTGATGACTTTTGGCCCCACCCTGGTGATCGCCGCTTTGTGCAGCTCGCCCCTGGCAGGAAGGCTCACCGAAAAGATGCGTACTGGAAATGCCTTCAGCAAGGCTGCATGGACAATTGGATACTGTGCGCTGCTTCTGGTATCCGTGTGCTTTCTGGTAGATAATTCCTATAACCCGTTCCTGTATTTCCAGTTCTGAGAGAAGGAGGCTGACCATGAAAAAGTTGAAAAATATTCTCAAAATCTGTGGTTGGGAGCGATGTGTAGTCGCAGTATTTCTGGTATTGGTCATGGCAGTGGGTTCTGTTTCTCTCATTGTTTTACCAAAAGAAGAATTTTCGCCCGATGAGAACCGTATGCTGGAGGAATTCCCCAGTATCAGCGGAGAAAGCCTGATTGACGGTACTTTTATGACGGGCGTAGAGAATTTTGTCTCTGATCACTTTATCGCCCGGCGGGATTTTATTGCCCTGCATACGCAAATTATGCTGGCTACTGGAAAGAAAGACCTGGCTTCTAATTATGGTACGGTACCCGCAGAAGGCGGCGTGTACTTTGGCAAGAATGACCATATCTACGAGGTGCTGCTGCCTCCTGACCGCACTACGGTGTTTGAAGACAATATCACGTCTATTACCGGATTCAGTGCCAATGCGGGACTGCCCCTGACGATTCTGGCGGTGCCTTCTGGTGCACAGGAACAGGCCGCAAATCTGCCTGACTTTGCCCCGGAATACGACCAGAGAGAGGCGCTTGCTGCTATTGAAGAAAAAGCCGATGAGAATACAACCGTAGTGGATACCTTCGATACCCTGTCCCTTGAAAACGGCGATTACTACTACAAAACCGACCATCACTGGAATCTGGAAGGCGCTTTTGTGGGGTATACGGAAATGGCAAAGGCCATGGGATTTACACCCCTTTCCCGTGATCAATATGATTTCGAGAAAGTTTCAGACAGCTTTTTCGGTACACTATATTCCAAGGCCATTTATTGGGGCCAGAAGCCGGACGATTTTTATCTGCCCCGGTATAAAGGGGAGGATACCCTGACACAGCAGACTGGCGAGAATGTCCGTGATGACCTGTTCTGGACAGAATATCTGGAGGAAAAGGACAAATATTCCACGTTCCTGGGTGGTAACCACAGTGTCGATGTAATTCGCAACAGTGCTGTAAAAGATGGAAAGCTCCTGTTGATCAAAGATTCCTATGCAAACTGTTTAATCCCCTTTTTGGCACAGCATTTTGCGGAAATTCATGTGGTGGATTTGCGATACTTTAACCAGGATATCTACCAGTATATCGAGGACAATGAGATTACCCAATTGGCAGCAGTATACAGCATCAAGCAGCTGTGTGATACTGATGTAGCCAGCAAGCTTCTTCGATAAATAGAGACATTTTCAGCCGGCGCTGCACAGAACATTGTGTGGCGCCGGCTTTTATGTTATGATGCAGAAAATATGTGCTTTTTTTCGTTTTTCTGTAACGAAACGAAAAAAGCTGCGTCTTATTGATGGAAGGGCGGTGGGGAGATGGAGTTTGAAGAATTGTACCGGCAATATTACCGGCAGGTGTACGGCTATATCATGACTTTATGCCGCAATCCTGATGATGCCCAGGAAATCACAGACGAAGCTTTTTTCAAGGCCTTTGCTGGATATCAGCATTTTCGCGGAGAGTGCAGCCCAAACGTATGGCTGTGCCAGATTGCCAAAAATCTCTTTTTGAGCAGACAGCGCCGGAAAATTGTACCTGCTGAAATGGAACAGGAGCCCTTTGAAGCATATATGGCCGATAAACTGGAAGATGGGGAAGAAGCCATGGCAATTCACAGGGCACTCCATGAACTCAAAGAGCCGTATAAAGAAGTATTTATGCTGCGTGTATTTGGAGAGTTATCATATGAGCAGATTGGGGCCCTTTTTGGAAAATCAGATGGTTGGGCCAGAGTGACATTTTTTCGGGCAAAGGTTCAAATTTGCAAAAGATTGGAGAGGTGATGGTGGTGGAGAAAATCAGCTGCGGAATTACCAGGGATTTACTGCCGTTGTATCTAGATGATGTGTGCAGTGAAGAAAGTCGTGAGGCAGTAGAAGAACATCTTCAGCACTGCCCTGCTTGCAGGAAAGAATTGGAAGCAATGAAAGGGAAAGTAACGGTGTGTGCCAAAAGGGAGGCGGAAAAAATGACGCAATTTCAAGATTTTATAAAAGGCCAAAAACAGGATTCTTGGAAAAAAGGATTGGGAGCGGGCCTGATTTCAGCTGGAATTCTGGTATTGGCAGCTTTTTATCTGCTGCCGCTGCTTATCGTGGACACCGGGAGCGGAATGTTTATTTTACTGCTGGCAGTACCGATCCTTTGCCTGCTGGCAGGCATTATTTTGGGTGTTCTGGCTGGGTTTAAATGGTATTTTCCATTGGTGATTGGGATATTGTTCCTTCCTGCTGTATATCTGTATTTTAATTCTACAACACTGGTTTATATTCCGATTTA
>DVIY01000060.1 GCA_018710915.1 Candidatus Gallacutalibacter pullistercoris | reverse complement strand
ATTAGTGTAAATGCCAAAGATGTAGACAAGGCGGGGGACATTGCCAATATGGTGGTGCCCTATGGGATTTATATTGAGGATTACTCCAATCTGGAGGAAGAAGCGTGGGAAATTGCCCACATTGATTTGATTGACGAAGACCTTCTGCAAAAGGACCGGAGCAAGGCGCTGATTCATATTTATATCAGCCCCGAGGAAAGCCCGGCAGAAGCGGTAGCCTTTTTGCGGGAAAGATATACCGCAGAGGGGATTGAAAACGAGATTTCGTTGGATCCCTGTGTAGAGGAGGACTGGATTAACAACTGGAGGCAGTACTTTAAGCCCATCCCGGTAGGGGAAAAGCTGCTCATCCGTCCCACCTGGGAGGAAGTGCAGGACAGCGGCGGGCGTATTGTGCTGGATTTGGACCCGGGCCTGGCTTTCGGCACCGGCACCCATGAAACCACCCGCTTGTGTATGGAGCTGCTGGAAAAGTATGTACAGCCCGGTATGGATGTGCTGGATGTGGGCTGCGGCAGCGGCATTTTGTCGGTGGCGGCGCTGCTGCTGGGAGCCGAAAAAGCCGTGGGCGTGGATATTGACGAGCTGGCGGTGAAGACTGCGGATGAAAACGCCGCCATCAACCATGTGGCGGACCGGTTTACCGGCATCTGCGGCAACCTGACCGATAAGGTCACGGGGAAATATGACATCGTAGTAGCTAACATTGTGGCAGACGTCATCATCATGCTGACGAAAGACGTGGAGCAGTTCATGAAGCCGGATACTGTTTATCTCATGAGCGGGATTATCGATACCCGGGAGCAGGACGTATTGTCTGTAGTAGGGCAGCATTTTGAAATTATTGATAGAAAAGAAGAAAAAGGTTGGGTAGCTCTGAGCGCTAAGCGGAAATAATGACGCAGAGCAAAGAAACTTTGCCTCCCTCTTGAGGGAGGTGGCATGCGAAGCATGACAGAGGGAGTCTGTAGAGGCGCAGCTATGCGTGTCTACCCTTTTCCCAGGCGGCTAGCATCCGCCCCTACAGGGTGTTGCCTCAGCATCCTGTAAAATACATAGAAAAGGCGCTGTCCTCTGCCGGGCAGCGCTTTTTTTAAATTTTTTTGCAAAAGCTGAAACTTTTCCAATCCATACTTCGAATATAAGAACGAGAAGGGAGGGAGAGCATGGAACGGGAAGAAAAACTCATCCGGAAAATCCTGCGCCGGGGAGATCGCAAGGCCGCCGGGGAACTGGTGGAGAAGTATTACGACGATATCTTCTATCTGGTGGCACGGCAGACCGGGGAAAGCCGGGAAACGGTGCTGGATTTGACCCAGGATATTTTTGTGAGTATGCTCTCCTCCCTTGCCGGATATGACAGCGAAAAAGCCGCTTTCCGTACCTGGCTGTACCGTATCGCCACCAATAAAATCGTGGACCGGTACCGCTCCAAAGTCTACCGCTTCCAGCGGGACAGTATTCCCTTTGAGGAACAAGAAATCACCGGTTCCCTTGACCTCTCCAGCGCCCTGGAGGACCGGGAAACAGCAGAGGAGATCCTTGGCTGCATCGCTCTTCTGCCAGCGGAGACTCAGGAGATTTTACGGCTGCATATCTTTGCAGAACAGACCTTTGACACCATTGCGGAGATGACGGGGATACCTGCCGCAACGGTCAAGACCCGGTATTACCGGGCTGTGGAAAAAATCAGAAAGGAGATGGCACCATGAGGCCCATAGAACCCCCTTCCCGTCTGGAGAAGCAGCGGGAAATTACGGCGATTCTAGATAAAGCCGATTTGAAAGAGCGGCGCTTTTTGCCCCTAATAGCCCATATGCTGAAAAATGTGGGGTTTATCAACTGCTTCCGCGGTGTAGGATGGGCGCCGGGATTGTGCTTACTGGTAGGACTTTTCAGCTGGGGCATGATTTCTGCAGATTTTAGGGTCGCTTATCCGCTAAATCTGGATTTCTGTTTGCAGATGACTCTGTTCATACAGCCCCTGCTGTTGACCGGAATCAGTCTGGCAGCCTGTATTATAGAAAAACAGTTGGGCGTATGGGAGATGCGGGCCGTATGCCGGTACAACGATAAATACCTGCTGGCCTTCCGGATGCTGTTTATGGGAATCGTGGGAATGGCTTCTGTAGCGCTGAGTCTGCTTTCGGTGAGCAGTGTGGGAGGAATGCTGGTGGTAAAAATCTTTTTGGCATCGGCAGCAGCGTATCTGCTGTGCGGCACAGTGCTTATGGCGTCGCTGCGGTTTTTGCCGGAGAAATGGTTCTGGACGGTGCTGGTCCTCTGGTATGGGCTGGGGCTGTTCCTGTTGGTCAAAAACTCTTATCAGCCCGGTTTAACGTTGTGGATGGATGATGCCCCGCTGCCAGTACTGCTGGCGGCAGCGTTGGGAGCCGCAGCCTTTTATTTTTGGCAGACAAGGCAGCTGGCCTTATCAAAAACCAATGAGAAAATGGGAGGTTATTGGAAATGTTGAGTGTACGTCATGTAACAAAAAAATATGGGAATTTTACGGCATTGACCGATGTTTCACTGGAATTTGGCAACGGGGTATATGCCCTTTTGGCGCCTAACGGTGCGGGTAAAACCACGCTGATGAAGATGATGGCGACGCTGCTGTTTCCCACCGAGGGCGAAATTCTCTGGGATGGCACAGAGATCAACCGGCTGGGGGCAAAATACCGGGAGATTCTGGGCTATCTGCCTCAACAGTTCGGCTATTATAAGAGCTATTCCCCAAAAAGCTATTTGATGTATCTGGCCGCATTAAAGGGCATGGACAAAAAGACCGCCAAGGCCAAAATTGATGAGGTTTTACGGGAAGTGGCGCTGGAAAATGATGCGAAAAAACGGATGCGGAAGTTCTCCGGCGGTATGCTTCAGCGGGTGGGCATTGCTCAGGCACTGCTCAACGACCCCAAGCTGCTGATTCTGGACGAACCCACTGCCGGATTGGACCCCAAGGAGCGGGTGCGGTTCCGCAATATGATTTCTGCATTGGGCCGTGACCGCACGGTCATCCTCTCTACCCACATCGTTTCCGATATCGAAAGCATTTCTGACCAGGTGATTTTGCTCAAGGACCATCAGGTCATCGGCTGTAACCCGGTGGAGACCATCTGCTCCATGATGCAGGGACGGGTATATGAAACCCGCATTTCCGAGAAGGAATGGGAGGAATTCCAAACGGAGCATCTGGTGCTGGGCGAAAAGCCGGAGCACGGCGAGGTGCTGGTGCGCTATGCAGGGGAGCCCGGTGTTTATGATAATCCGGTAGAGCCCAACTTGGAGGATGTGTTCCTGTACTTGTATCGGGACGAGAAAAAAGAGTAACGCCCGTAGGAATGTAGGGGCGCGCATTGCGCGTCCGTGCCAATGAATGATGATGGTGCAAAATTTGCGGACGGCCAATGGCCGCCCCTACAGGCCGGTCAGGAGATTGGTCAATTTTGTAGAGGCGCACCTGTGTGTGTCCGTTTTAAAAAAGGGGATTGGAGTGATGTTGATTTTCTGGCAGGAGTGCAAGCATATTTTGCGCAGCTGCTTTTTCTGGTGCGTAGTGATAATAGCAATCTCGTTTTCTGTGTTTGTGTATGGGCGATACTACTCTGATGGCTTTTCAGAGGCTTATCATTTCACCGAAGAAAATGGTACTTCTTTTACAGAAGAGGACGCACTGGCATATGTGCAATATTGCCTGGAGCATACAGATTACGGGGAAAGACTAAAAGAAAATTTGCGGGGAATCGGCATAGAGGATGTCACCGGCGAGGAAATTCTGGCATACCACAAAGGGGAAGAGACAGAGCTGGAAAAAAAGCTGGAAAAGTTTGGTGAGAAAGCCATCTCAGAAAACGAGCAACTTCTTTATAGCAATGCGAAATATTACCTTTCTGTTTTTGAAGGCCCTTTTGTGCTGGTGGAGACGGGAAATTTTGAAAACAATGAAGACAGGATTTTGGACAGGGAAGAATCATTCCGGTATATGGAAGAGGCCATGCCTAAATGGAAGGTGGATTTACTGCGGGATGGCTATGAGCGTTTGGATGAACGTGTAGACGAGATTGTAAAAAATGGGGAAAACCACCACTTCTTCCCCTATCCTATTTATGTCTCCAGCGGGAATAGTAACTGGTTTAATAGCCAGTTTACACAAATGTCGGTCATGGGATTTCTGTGGATGTTTTCTTTTGTGTTGGCGGGAATGGCCGCAGCCCGGAGCCTTGGCGGCAGCTTGATGAGCAATATGCAGGGGATGGTGTATACCGGCAAAAACGGCAGAAGGGTGATACTGCACAAATTGATGGCCGTGCTGGTGGTTACAGGCGGCACCTATTTGATACTATATCTGCTGTCAACGATCGTATATCTTGTTCTCTTCCGATTAGATTTATACTGGAATGTTCCACTGGCTGCTCTTACGGATTGGAATGGGCCGGTGATTCCCCGATTTGCCATCACCATAGGTGGTTATTGGTGGTTCCAATTGGGAGTGAGTCTTGCCACGGTGCTGATTATGGCACTCATTTTTTCTGCGGCCATGGTGCTGACTAAGAACTTTTACGCCGGTTCGGCCATTTCCGTTGGTGTTTCTCTCCTGTTGTATGGGCTCATCCAAATGGTACCTGGAATGCAGAATTCCCTGCTACTCATGGGTAGTCCTATCGGACTGTTTTTGAATGCGGGTGCTTTTTTACAGGATCGACTTTGTAAATTTTATATTTTGCCGCACTTTGAGGGAATCTCCTTACTGATATGGATCGGCATGGCTGCAATTCTGGCCATGTTGGGGTTTGTGCGGTTCCGCAAAGCGGCGCTGTGATTAGGTTGTAGGGTTACAGGAACAAAAGGAGGTAGAAGTTATGTTGATATTTTGGCAGGAATGCAAACATATTTTGCGCAGCCGTTTTTTGTGGGGAGTACTTATTATAGGTGTTTTTGCCTGTACTTTTTTTAGC
>DVIY01000059.1 GCA_018710915.1 Candidatus Gallacutalibacter pullistercoris | reverse complement strand
CTGCTGTCAATACCTAAATTCAAAAAGATTTTCAGATTTTTTCCAGTCAGAAAGCCTATGATTTTTGAAAAAATAAATTGAAATATTGACAATTTCAGCGCTGTTTGATGTGATTTTTAAAACTTGAATTTGCATTTGCATATTATTTTTTGTTTTTCTGCGTGCTCTCACGGTAAATAACCTCTGTGCGAATACGCACAATTTCACGGCTCGCTCTTTTCTCCTGCATCCGCCAGAAAAGCTGGCGTACCAGACGCCTGCTCAGTTCAGGATAATCCACCGCTACTGATGTGACAATCGGGTCTCCGGGACTGTTGTCAAACCCGGAAACGCATATCTGCCCAGGCACCTGAATATGCCGGGCTTTAAGTTCCCGGATAACCGCCCGTGCAATGGCATCGTTTGCACATACAATAGCATCTGGCAGTTCTGCCATGGATTCTATTACATCGTGAATCGTTTCTTCTTTGTAAAAATGGTCAGGCGAAGAAGTAAACAAAAGACGCTCTTCCAATTTCATTCCAGCCTCTATCATCGCCTGATAAAAACCGCACCAGCGATCGAACATCGTCTGACAGCCCGTGATATCGCCGACAAAAGCCAGCTTTTTCGCCCCATCCGCAATTAATTGGCCGGTAAGTTCTTTCACGCTGATAATCCCTTCTGTCAGCACGATGTCGCCGCCGGCATATTCATCGGAAATATTCACCGGACTATCAAGAAATACCGTAGGAATCCCGGTTTTCCGGATGGCTTTCCAGATTTCCAAATCATAAAGGTCGGTGACGATCAATCCGTCTACCTTGCCTTCATACAGAATTTCCGGGAGAAGATGGTGCTGTCCCGGCCTGATTTCGCTGTAGATCAGGGAATAACCGCTGCCGGAAAGTGCAGAATAAACACCGCTGATAATCCCGCTCCAGAAGCTGTTGACGTTTTCCCCGTTTGTCAGCAGCACAATCTGGCCGCCCGGCTGAACCGGAGGCTGGGCAGGTGCGGCAGGCTCCAGCTTTTGCAGCAGCTCAGAAGACAGCTTGTTATACCCCAGCTGCTGTGCAGCGCGGATGATTTTTTCTTCTGTTTCGGGCAAAACGCCCGGTTTGCCATTGAGCACTTTGGAAACCGTATTCCTCGAAAGTCCCAGATGCTCTGCGATTTCTTTGATTGAAACGATTTTCATATTGCAAATTTCCTTTTTCTTCTTAGTGTTGTTATGTGCATTGTATCATGCCAAATTGCATTTGTCAATTGCACATTGAAATTCTTTTCAAAACAACAATTCCGATGCATAAAAGAGCCGTTTGCATCTGCCGGAAGGCTATGGTATACTTGGTACATTACACGCGCAGGAGGTCGTTTATGCTTCATATTGGTTGTCATCTTTCCTCTTCCAAGGGCTTTTTGGCTATGGGAAAAGAGGCCGTCCGGCTGGGGGCGGATACCTTCCAGTATTTTACCCGCAACCCCCGCGGCAGCAAGGCCAAAGCCATTGACCCGCAGGATGTTGCCCGTTATCTGGCGTTTGCACAGGAACAAGGATTTGTCCCTGTGGTCGCGCACGCCCCCTACACGCTGAACGCCTGTTCCGCTGAAGAAAAGACACGCGAATTTGCCCGCCAGACACTGGCAGACGATTTGCAGCGAATGGAATATACCCCCGGCGGGCTGTATAACTTTCATCCGGGCAGCCATGTAGGCCAAGGCGCGGAAGAAGGAATCCGGCTGATTGCACAGGCGCTGAACGAGGTATTGACGCCGGACATGACCACGACTGTACTGCTGGAAACTATGGCGGGTAAAGGCACCGAGGTGGGTCGCAGCTTTGAAGAGCTGCGCGCGATTCTCGACCAGGTAGAGCTTCGTGAAAAAATGGGCGTATGTCTGGACACCTGCCATGTGCACGACGCAGGGTATGATATCGTACACAATCTGGACGGGGTACTGACAGAATTTGACCGCGTGATTGGGCTGGAGCGCCTGAAAGCCATTCATCTGAACGACAGCATGAACCCGGCAGGCAGTCGGAAAGACCGGCATCAAAAAATCGGCGAAGGCACCATCGGTCTGGATGCCTTCGCCGAGATTATCAATCATCCTGCGCTGCGCGGGCTGCCGTTTGTTCTGGAAACGCCCAATGACAGCGACGGATACGCCGCTGAGATTCGCCTGCTGCGCAGCTTATTTCGGGAATAAACTTATTTCAAAAGAAGGGTTTCACCGGGGGCGAGAATGATCCGCCCCTCTGCGTGGAATTTTTCCGCGCTGGCACGGTCAAACAGTACGCCGGGTTTTGTGTGGATTGGGATGCTGTGCCGCGCTCCTACCAGCTGTGCACAGCGGGAAGCCTCTTCTGCATCCATATTGTACACGCCGTCTATGGGATACAGTGCATAGTCCAACTGCCGGCTGTGCATTTCATGCATGCAGCGGGTCTCTGAAGTATCACCCGAAGCATAAACCTTGACGCCGTCCAGTGTGAGCACATATCCCACACAGCAGGAACGGTCGTGGTTTTTGTTATATGCTTCCACCGCCTGAATGGTGAGACCGTCTTCCCGAATGGTTTGATACACGCCGCCAGCCAGCGCTTCTTTTTCGGTAATCACACGGCATCCGGGTTTCCGTGCGGGAAGTTCCACGCAGTTATGGTCGCCGTGCTCATGCGTCACCAAAATCCAGTCTGCCGGTTTGTCGTAGCCTTCTCCGGCAAAGGGGTCTACATAAAGCACCCGCCCATCTGCCAGGTCAATCCGATAGCTTCCATGCCCCTGATACAGTAGTTCTGCCATTTTCCATCACCTTTCTTTGTTATCACAACAGTGCTGCTTCCCATTCTTTTTCCCGAAAACCGACCAGCACGGTGTCCTCGCCAACCAGGAGGGGGCGTTTGACCAGCATGCCGTCTGTTGCCAGCAGGGCAAGCTGCTCTTCCTCACTCATTTCCGGCAGCTTTTTGGAAAGCTCCATCGCGCGGTACAGCTGCCCGCTGGTGTTGAAAAAGCGTTTCAGCGGCAGGCCGCTGCGCTGGTACCAATCACGCAGCTCCTCAGCGGTGGGGTTGGCGGTTTTGATATCGCGCTCTTCAAAGGAAATCCCCTGCGCTTCCAGCCATGCGCGGGCTTTTTTGCAGGTGCTGCATTTGGGGTAACAAACAAAAGTCATTGTACATCCTCCTTTGGAAATGGAATATAAAAATGATAGATCAATGTGTGCAAAAACGGCAGAGCACTCACGCTTGCCGCTCTCTTTTCAACCCGATACCATCTGACTGCAACAGGAGGAAACGATCATGCATCACATCGGATTCCGCGAATACACATGGGGCAGCGACGAATATGGACAGGCGCTGATTTTGCGCAACCGTCTGCTGCGCCGCCCACTGGGGCTGTGCCTGTACGACGAAGACCTCAGCGTTGAGAAAGCATACCGCCATATGGGCGCTTTTCTGGATGGGCAGCTGATTGCAACGCTGCTGTTTACGCCCGGCGCAAACGGATTACTGCACATGAAGCAAGTAGCTGTAACACCGGCCATGCAGGGAAAGGGAATCGGTCTTGGGCTGGTCCAATTCAGTGAAGGGCTTCTGCAAAAAGAGGGTGTGCCCGGCATCTTTCTGCATGCACGTGAAACCGCGGTCGGATTCTACCGCAAAGCCGGATACACCGTAGTGGGCGACACGTTTTTCGAAGTGGGAATTCCGCACCGGCACATGGAAAAATGTTGGGCTTAACACCCATCGTGGCTCAGCCCAGACCTGCGCGCCTGGGATGCCTGATACTGCCGCCGGATGTGGTACAGTTTCCCGTCCTTTTCAAAGCATGCGCCTGTCTGGCGAAAACAGAAGGGGATTCCCGCCGCACGGCACTGCTCTGCCAGCGATACTACCCATTCATACCGGCACAGGCGGGCGCCCGGCCCTGATTCCCCGCCGACGGAGACCTGTTCAATCTGCGGATGCAGCCACGGAGTCAAATCGATTGGCCCCAACAGCGGTTCACAGATGATACTTTTGTGCCGGATGGGTGCGCACAGGAAGATAGGCAGGCGCTTTTCTGCCTGACGCTGGCTCTCTACCGTACAACAGATCTGCACATGCTCCCAGCCATCCCCCCAGTCCGGGGGCAAGCACTGTTCCAGCCGCGCGATGCGCTTGGTCACGAACAGAAAGCGGAGGTCTTGCCGGGCGCGGATCATATCCCACGCCATAGGCCGCCATGCGTCCGCATCTTCCAGAAGAAAATCCGAAGAAAAACAGGTATACACCATCTCTCCCGCAGGAATTTTGAACTCTCCGCTCCGGTTTTTGCGCAGGGGCAGGTCATATTCCTGCGTTTTTTTCACAATCGAGCTGTCACGTCCATGCTGGGCATCGATTCGATACACATAACAGTTCTGACAGCCCTCGCTGATCTTATGGCAGCCGTGCCACGGGTTCCAACCGGCCATATGCTTCCCCTCCTGCCTGTTATTATACCTCTTCCCCCGCCTGGCTGGCAAGAGCGGGCTTTTCTCTGTGAAAGATGACGAAAAAAGCCGCTCCTTTTCTCTCTGCCCTTCCCTTGCACATCCTGTCAAAAGTGTGTATCATAAGATCATTCTGATATCGAGAAAGAAGGCCTGTTTATGATCAGTCAGGAGATTCGAAAAGTTGCGCCTGAAATGGATCCGCTGCGCATGGGGATGGGTTGGACTGCGGAAGATCTGGAAAAGCCGCAGATTCTGGTGGAAAGCACTTTTGGCGACAGCCACCCGGGCAGCGCACATCTGCTGGAATTTGCTAATCTGGCCGCCGAAGGGGTTGCCGAAGCTGGTGGACGCGCCGCGCGTTATTTTGCAACCGATATCTGCGACGGTATGGCGCAGGGACATGATGGCATCAACTATTCGCTGGCTTCCCGCGATACCATCTGCAATCTGGTGGAAATCCACGCCAACGCTACCCCATTTGACGCTGGGGTATTTCTCGCCAGCTGTGATAAATCGGTTCCTGCCCTGCTGATGGCGATTGGCCGCATCAATATTCCCTCTGTTATGGTGACGGGCGGTGTGATGCAGGCTGGCCCCGACCTTTTAACGCTGGAACAGCTGGGCAAATACAGTGCCATGTACCAGCGCGGAGAAATCACCGAAGAAGAGCTGACCTTTTACAAGCACAACGCATGCCCTTCCTGCGGGGCATGTTCGTTTATGGGAACCGCTTCGACCATGCAGATTATGGCGGAAGCACTGGGCCTGATGCTGCCCGGCACTGCCCTGATGCCCGCACTGTGCACAGAGCTGAAAGATGCAGCCAAGGCTGCCGGCCGCCGTGCGGCAGAAATGGCGCATGAATCCCTGCGCCCGCGCGATATTGTGACGATGGAGTCCTTTGAAAACGCCATTATGGTGCATGCCGCTATTTCGGGCTCTACCAACTCGCTGCTGCATCTGCCCGCCATTGCCCATGAATTCGGGCTGGA
The DNA here is from genome assembly GCA_018710915.1 of Candidatus Gallacutalibacter pullistercoris. Classification (GTDB taxonomy): domain Bacteria; phylum Bacillota; class Clostridia; order Oscillospirales; family Acutalibacteraceae; genus Heritagella_A; species Heritagella_A pullistercoris. Next base: position 2,391 of record DVIY01000059.1, on the reverse strand, counting down.
AATCGACGAGACCACCTTTGACCGCATCCACCGCGACGCGCATTACCTGCTGAACATCCGGCCTGCCGGAGAATGGCCCGCCGAGTACTTCTATTATGCCGGCGGCGTTCCCGCTGTGATGGAGGAAATCCGCTCCCGCCTGCATCTGGAAGCCATGACGGTGACCGGCAAAACGCTGGGCGAAAACCTGGACGAGCTGCGCCGCAGCGGCTACTATGAAAACTGTGCGCGCTACCTGAAAAAGACCGGCTTGCAGCGCACCGATATCATCCGTATCTATGACGAGCCGATCGGTACAAATGGTACCATCGCCATTCTCAAGGGGAATTTAGCGCCAGACGGTGCTGTAGTGAAACATTCCGTGGTGCCAAAACCCATGCACAAAGCGATTTTGCGGGCACGCCCCTATGACTGCGAAGAAGATGCCATCGCGGCGGTACTTCGCCATGAGGTCAAGCCCGGCGATGCGGTTTTCATCCGGTATGAAGGCCCCAAGGGTAGCGGTATGCCCGAAATGTTCTACACCACCGAGGCCATTGCTTCTGACAAAGAGCTGGGCGCTTCGATTGCACTGATTACCGACGGGCGCTTCTCCGGCGCTTCCAAAGGCCCGGCAATCGGGCATGTATCGCCCGAAGCCGCAGAAGGCGGCCCGATTGCGCTGGTAGAAGAAGGCGACCTGATTGAAATTGACATAGCTGCGCGCGTCCTGCGCATTGTGGGAATTCACGGCGAACCCCGCACCCCCGAAGAAATCGACAAGGTGCTGGCAGAACGCCGGGCAGCATGGAAACCCCACCCGCCGCGTTATGAACGCGGTATCCTGCGTCTCTTCTCTGACCGTGCGGTCTCCCCGATGAAGGGCGGTTATATGGAATAAAGCAGAACTCCCTGTGCAGCGCTCCGCGTGGAAGCGTTTCACAGGGAGTTTGTTTTCCGGAAACCGGCCGGACAGAAACAGATGCAGCCTGCTTCATGAAGCCGGCGAACCGGATTGCGAGAGCAACGTAGGCGTTTCCGGCCCCGGTATAACGCATACTGTGCTGTCCAAGGCCGGTGACTGCAACATCACTGCGATTGCCGATATCATCAAAAAACAGCCTTCAAAGTATTATGCAAACGGGAACTCATTATATTTGTATGATTATGGATTTTAATACAGGAACAAAATTACTCTCCTTTCCTTCTTCCTCGAGTTCATCATTTCATATATCTTTAGACAGACAAAATTATCAGGTCGCTGCTATATTACTGCATATTTAAAATAGAAAACAGCAAGCTTTTGTACATTTGTTAAATTTTATCAATTATACACAAATCAAAAAACCTCCCAAGTTGAGAGGTTTTTTAGCAGAATACTTCTATTTCATTTTGACTTTATACTTCACCAGCCACTCCGGGCGAATTTCTTCCAGCACAACCTGAGGAACTCGATACTGGAATGGGCGCCGCTGATTTTTAATTGAATGAATTAACCCATTGAGCTTACGCTGTGTACATTCGTTCAGAAAAGCCGGATCAATCCTTGTGTAATCATACGGCTTTGTATATTTCAGGTTAAACAAAAAATCTGCCCAATCTGAATATTCTGTCAGCCAGACATGAGCTTCTGGCACATTCAGCGTCAATTTTACACTGCTGGACCCCTTGCCGTCACTGCATTTACGATGAAAACGCAGCACACCAAACACCGGGCAATCGCATTTCAACCCTAACATATCCGCCAGACACCGATACGCACGATCCAGTGAAATGCTGGGCAAAGGGCGATAAACTTCCCCGGCCTTCAGTTTACGCAAAACAATCATTGACTGGTACGTTTCGACGATCATGGTTTCCTTCCTTTCTCTCAATCGGGCATTTTTGCCCAATCATACAAAAATGTATCCAGGCGCCCATATGCGTCTGGCTTTACCAGGTATCGACGAAGAAGCTTATCTTCATCAAACCCTGTTCCGCCATAAAATGCATCGGCAATTCCTCCGGCAATACAGCCGATGGTATCAGTATCACAGGTAATACTGAAAACATTGCGGATACATTCCTCCCAGCTTTTGCTTTCGAGAAAACATACCAGCGCAAGCGGCAAACTGCCTTGACAGGAGATATCAAATTTTGAAAAGGGCCGACGCATAAACAATGGTTTGCGCAGGTCGTAGCCGCATTGTTTGGAAGCGTAGTGGCGAATCTCCTTTTTAGAATATCCATTTATTGCAAGAAAAGTGCATCCCGCCGCTGTAACTGCCCCTCGAATTCCTTCCGGGTGGTTATGCGTGCAAATCGCACTCTTTCCTGCTTCTTTTTCCACCTGTTCCAACGTCTTAAAATGCCTGCCAATAAAACTGACCCGCATGGCGGAACCATTGCCATAGCTGTTATACCCTTTTTGAG
>DVIY01000006.1 GCA_018710915.1 Candidatus Gallacutalibacter pullistercoris | reverse complement strand
GCGGCTTGAGCGACAAAACTGTTGTTTTATCAAATTCGGGAATACCATTGCTTGCAATGGTGTTCTTCACAGCACTTGAGCGACAACTGCATGTTCAATGCATTTCGATTTAAAAGGCCAACGGCCTTTTGGCATCCGGCGGTGTCATCCGCTTGAAACGCTTCCCCGCCGTCTCGGCGAAAACATGGACTTGCCCTTTCTTCTGCGAGAAGAAAGGGGCGCAAAGAAGCGGCAAAGGAACCGTCTTGGTCCCTTTGCAAACCTCCACGAAGTTCCGATACAGCAAGCGGTGCGGAACCACCGCGCTTGTAAATTCCCTGCGGGAATTTGTGCGCGGCGGTTCAGTTAGCTTGCTGCCAAAACAGTTTACTCCGTGGTCATCAGTTTACGCGGCGCCGCCTTCGAGCGTCACTGCGCTTTGCTCACTCTGGAAGGCTAACGGCCTTTTGTCGGCAGACAGTGTCATTCAGCGTCCGATTACATCGAGATTTTACACACTGGCGGTGTATCCGGCTTCGGTTACGGCGTCCACCAGCACCTGATCCGGGACCTCCTTGGACAGGGTAACGGTGGCCTGCTTCTTTTCCAAATCGGCAACCGCCTCTTCAACGCCGTCAATGGCACTGAGGGCCTTTTCTACGTGCATTTTGCAGTGTGCGCACATCATACCTTCTACAGACAATACTTTTTTCATGGAACTGGCTCCTTTCACATTTTCCGACAGGGTATCGGTATTTTCTTCTGCTGCCGGGATAACCGGGCAGGAAGCTGCCTCTTTTGCAGGAATAACTTCTTCCGGCAGAACCGCCGGTGCTTTGCGCTTGAAAAAGCGCAGGCGCAGGGCATTGGTCACCACGCAGACCGAACTCAAACTCATAGCCGCCGAACCAATCATGGGGCTCAGACGGATGGCAAAAGCCGGGAACAGCGCGCCCGCCGCTACGGGGATTCCGAGGATATTGTAGAAGAACGCCCAAAACAGGTTCATGTGGATATTCCGAACCACGGCGCGGCTTAGTTCGATTGCCGCCGCTGCATCGTCCAGAGAGTCCTTCATGAGTACCACATCCGCCGATTCAATGGCGATATCGGTTCCCGCTCCAATAGCGATTCCGACATCTGCGCGGGTAAGGGCCGGTGCATCGTTGATTCCGTCGCCTACCATCGCGACTTTGCGGCCTTTTTCCTGTAGAGCGCGGATATGGGCCTCTTTTTCTGTGGGAAGCACATCCGAAATGGCGGTTTCAATGTTCAGCTCCTTCCGAATGGCTTCGGCAGTGATGCGGTTATCTCCGGTGAGCATGACCACATGCAGCCCAAGCTCTTCAAAGCGTCGAATGGCGGCGCGGCTTGTTTCCCGAATCGTATCGGCTACTGCGATAATTCCCGCCAGCTTGCCGTTACAGGCAAAGAGCAGCGGCGTTTTTCCCGCCTGCGCCAGCGTCTCTATTTCCTTTTGAACAGCATCTGCTGAGAGGCCGTTTTCTTTTAGAAAAGCGGCGTTTCCGGCAAGCCAGCTTTTTCCTGCAATTTGGGCGCGCACGCCCCGGCCGGAAACCGCTTCGAAAGAATCTGCCCGCAGGGAGGGAACCCCCGCCTGCTGTGCATACTCCACCACAGCCTGTGCCAGCGGGTGCTCGCTGCCGGTTTCTGCGGCTGCGGCCTGCGCCAGAAATTCCTGCTGCGACAGGCCTTTTTCCAGCACCAGCACATCGGTGACAGACGGTTTTCCCGAAGTAATGGTGCCGGTTTTATCCAGCACAATGGTATCGACATTGTGGAGATTTTCAAGGCTTTCCGCGGACTTGATGAGGATTCCCATTTCCGCCGCTTTTCCGGTCCCCACCATAATAGCCACCGGCGTTGCCAGCCCCAGCGCACACGGGCAGGAAATCACCAGCACAGCGATGGCATTGGACAAAGCGAACTCAAAGCCCGCTCCGGCAATCATCCAGACAATCGCCGTCAGGATGGCGATTCCGATGACTACCGGCACAAACACACCGCTGACTTTATCGGCCAGCCGGGCGATGGGCGCTTTGGAGTTGCCCGCTTCATCCACCAAACGGATAATCTGCGCCAATGTAGTGTCCTCCCCCACGCGGGAAGCGCGGAAGCGAAATGAGCCGTTGCGGTTGATGGTGGCGGAAATGACGGTATCTCCCGGGTTTTTCTCCACGGGGATGCTCTCACCGGTAATGGCGGACTGGTCCACATAGCCGGTACCCTCTGTCACCACGCCGTCTACGGGAATCCCTTCGCCGGGACGGATGACGATGAGGTCGCCGGAGACCACCTGCTCCGCCGGGATGGTCACCTCTTCCCCGCCGCGGACTACCACAGCGGTTTTGGGCGCGAGGTCGATGAGCTTTCCCAATGCATCGGAGGTTTTGGCTTTGGAACGGGCTTCGAGATATTTTCCCACCGTTACCAGCGTCAGAATCATAGCGGCGGATTCAAAATACAGCGCGTGGGCGTATTCATGCACCAGCCCCATTTCCCCATGTCCAAAGCCATAGGCCATGCGGAACATGGCGAACAGCCCATAGAGCAGCGAAGCGCCGGAACCGATTGCCACCAATGAATCCATATTGGGCGCCCTGTGCAGCAAGGATTTGAAGCCGTTCTGGTAAAAATGCCGGTTGATAAACAGAATCGGGATGGTGAGGAGCAGCTGCAAAAGCGCCGACACCATGGCGTTTTCGATTCCCAGCAGGAACCCCGGCACCGGTAAAGACAGCATAGCGCCCATAGCGACATACATCAGCGGCACCAGCAGGATAATGGAAGAAATCAACCTTTGTTTCATGGCCTTCTGGCTTTCGTCTGCTTGGGACTGCCGCGCTTGCCATTCACTGCGGAAGGTACCGGTTTCCGATTCCTTTTTTCCGCTTATCGGGCATGCACCATACCCGATGCCCTCTACCGCCTGCACAATGGCCTGTTGCTCTACTTCGTTTTCATCGTAGGAGACCGTCATCTGGTTGGCGAGCAGGCTGACATTCACTTCTTCTACGCCTTCCAGTTTCTGGACACAACGGGTCACATTGGCCTGGCACGCGGCACAAGTCATGCCGGTCACCTGATATTTTTCTGTTTTCACAGGATTCACCTCTCTTTTCCCAGCAGCCTGGGGGTTATTTCAGCTTTTTAATCAGCTCCAGCACTTCCTCCATAATCTGGGGATTGCCTTTCTGGATTTCTTCCACCACGCAGGTTTCCAGATGGCTTTGCAGCACTGCATAGCCAAACGCCTGCAAGGCGCTCTCTACAGCGGCCACCTGAATGAGGATATCGCCGCAATAGCGGTTGTCATCCAGCATTTTGCTGATTCCGTTCAGCTGGCCAGTCATCCTCTTGATGCGGTTTTGCAGCTGGCGGAGTTCTTTCTCTTCGCGCGGGGTGGATTTATGACGGCAGCAGCAGGTTTTCTCTTCGCAAAGAGCTTCCTGTACTGTATCGGTGTTTTTATTTTGCTTTTCCATTTTATGCCTCCTTGTATACCCCATAGGGGTATTTGGGTTGCTTTTATTATAATACCCTATGGGGGTATTTTTCAAGTGTTTTTTTGAATTTATTTTCAAACCTTTTTCGATTCTTTACATTTACCATTTGATTTGCTATCATGATACCGAACAAATTGAACGCCAAAAAGGAAAGGGGAACGATTTATGAGCAGTCCTGCACCCAGAAATTTTCGTCCAAAACTTCATTTTACCCCGCCCTCCATGTGGATGAACGACCCGAACGGCCTGTTCTATACAGACGGGACTTATCATCTGTACTATCAATATAACCCCGGCGATACCGTTTGGGGGCCTATGCATTGGGGACATGCCGTTTCGAAAGATTTGTACCACTGGGAACACTGCCCCATCGCCATGAAACCCGACGAGCTGGGAACGATTTTCAGCGGCTGCGCGGTACTGGACATCGAAAACGTGAGCGGCTTCGGCGAAAATGCCCGTCATCCACTGCTGATTTTCTATACCAATCACGGTGAATGTGAATGTCAGAGCATGGCCTACAGCCTGGATGGCGGCATGACCTTCACACGTTATTCCGGTAACCCGATTCTCGGAAACCCCGGCGTGAACGATTACCGTGACCCCAAAGTATTCCGCAATCCGGTGCGCGGCGGCTACAGTATGATCGTCTCGGCACACGACCGCGCGATGTTCTATCATTCCACTGATTTGAAGCACTGGGAAAAAACCGGGGAATGTAAACCCACTCCCGAACAGATTCACAATGCCGACATTTGGGAATGTCCCGACATCTTCCCGATGGAATGTGGCGGGAAAACCGTGTGGGTACTGGTGGTCAGCATGATCTTTTTTGGGGAAGGCCACGAAAACCACATGCTGTACCTGACCGGCACTTTTGATGGCGACACCTTCCGCCCGGACGAAGGCGCTGTTGCAGAGCGGGTGGACTGCGGTTTTGACTGCTATGCCGGTTCTACCTATTGGGGCACTGATGACAGGATTCTGATAAGCTGGGAAAACTGCCCGGACTATGCGGGCCAGGTTCCCACCGGCCAATACTGCGGCCAGATGAGTTTGCCGCGTGTTCTCCATTTGCAGGAAACGCCGGCTGGCAAAAAGCTGGCAGCACACCCCTTCGGCATGGAAAAAATCTTTGAAGACGCCAAACCTTTTGATGGCTGTTTGACGGGCGAAACATTTGTCCTACGCATTACCGGCGAGGGCAGCGGTTCTGTCACACTCGAAAACGATTCCGGTGAGTGTGTGACCTTTGGCGTGGATGAAGAAAACCACGTCTATGTAGATCGCAGCGCTTCCTCTAGCCTACAGGTTGACAACCCGAACTGGCCCCTGATGCAGAAAAGCCGCCAGCCCCGTTTTTATCATGGCTGCTGGACGATTGACGTTGTGTTTGATGTCAGTGTGCTGGAGCTGTATTGCGATGATGGTACCCGCTGTTTCTCCAACGTCCTTTTCCCCACGCATCCCTATGAACATCTGACGGTAGCCGGGGATTGTCAGGTTTGCATCAACGACTTCCCGACAGACTGATAGTAAAAGCACCCTATGGCGTAATTGCGCTGTGATCTCGTGGATTCAGGCAGCAGGTTGAAGGTGCGCATCCATAAATTTGTGCCGCCCTAATTGTTTTGGACCGTGCTTCCTTGTTGAAAGCAGGGGCACTTCTGCGCCTGCCCCAGATTTGCTGACCGGGTGATCCGTTTTGATTCCCCTCAGGCTCAATTCAGCCACCCTTATCAGATGCAGTAGTATATTGAAAGTTTGATTGCACAGGAATATGCCCGAAAAATCCACAGCTGATAAAAAATCCGACAGGTTATCTTCCTGTCGGATTTTTTATCAGCTGTTTTCGTTTACTTTAACAACAAAAAGCGGGCGGAACTTTCGTTCCGCCCGCGATTATGCAGGAACCTTATTCGCCGTAGTAAGCCTTCAGATACATTTCCTTGATTTCGCTCATCAGCGGGTATCTCGGGTTAGCACCGGTGCACTGGTCATCGAATGCCTGCTCAACCATAGCATCCAGATTGTCCAGGAAGTACTTCTCGTCAACACCGTAGTCCTTAATGGTCTTCTTCACGCCGACTTTAGCTTTCAGCTCTTCAATAGCAGCAATGAAGTTGTCCAGTTTCTCCTCGTTGGTGTTGCCCTTAATGCCCAGGAAATCAGCACACTCGCAGTAACGCTCCAGAGTATGCGGATACTCGTACTGCGGGAAGGTACCCATCTTTCTCGGCACCGGATCAGCGTTGAAGCGCATGACCAGAGTGATCAGCAGGGCGTTGGCGATACCGTGAGGCAGGTGATGGAAAGCACCCAGCTTATGAGCCATGGAGTGGCAAACACCCAGGAAGGCGTTAGCAAATGCCATACCAGCCATGGTGGAAGCGTTAGCCATCTTCTCTCTGGCAACCGGATCATTCGGGCCATTGTCGTATGCACGAGGCAGATACTGGAAGATAGACTTCATAGCGCGCAGAGCCAAGCCATCGGTGTACTCGCTGGCCATCACAGAAGCATAAGCCTCGAGAGCGTGGGTCAGGGCGTCGATACCGGAAGCGGAAGTCAGGCCCTTGGGCATGTTCATCATCAGATCAGCGTCAACGATTGCCACATCAGGCAGCAGCTCGTAGTCAGCCAGAGGATACTTGATGCCGGTCTTCTCGTCGGTGATAACTGCGAAAGGAGTTACCTCGGAACCGGTACCAGCGGAGGTGGGGATAGCGATAAAGTTAGCCTTCTCACCCATATGCGGGAAGGTGTAAACCCTCTTGCGGATATCCATGAAGCGCATAGCCATATCCAGGAAGTCCACTTCCGGATGCTCATACATCACCCACATGATCTTGCCGGCGTCCATTGCAGAGCCACCGCCCAGAGCGATGATGCAGTCGGGCTGGAATGCGTTCATGGCAGCGGTGCCTTCCAGAGCGCTCTTCAGGTTCGGGTCGGGAGCAACGTCGAAGAAGGTGGTGTGCTTAATGCCCATCTCATCCAGCTTATCGGTGATGCACTTGGTATAACCGTTGTTGTACAGGAAGGAGTCGGTAACGATAAAGACCTTCTTCTTGTGCATCTCGGTCTTCAGCTCGTCCAGAGCTACCGGCAGGCAGCCCTTCTTGAAGTATACCTTTTCAGGTGCCTTGAACCACAGCATATTTTCTCTCCTCTCGGCGACGGTCTTGATGTTGATCAGGTGCTTCACGCCGACGTTCTCGGAAACGGAGTTGCCGCCCCAGGAACCGCAGCCCAGTGTCAGAGAGGGGTTCAGCTTGAAGTTGTACAGATCGCCGATACCACCGTGAGAAGAAGGAGTATTGACCAGAATACGGCAGGTCTTCATGGTCTCGCCAAACTTCTCAATCTTGGCGCGCTCGGTCACAGCGTTGCAGTACAGAGAAGAGGTGTGGCCGTAACCGCCATCGGCAACCAGACGGCAGGCTTTGGCAACAGCGTCATCAAAGTCTTTGGCCTTATACATAGCCAGAACCGGGGACAGCTTCTCATGTGCAAATTCTTCTTCCAGAGCAACGCTCTCTACTTCGCCGATCAGGATCTTGGTGTCAACGGGAGTGTTCACGCCAGCCAGATTGGCAATGGTGTGAGCCTTCTGGCCAACAATCTTTGCGTTCAAAGCACCGTTGATCAGGATGGTCTTACGGACCTTCTCGGTCTCTTCAGGATTCAGGAAATAGCAGCCGCGGTCAGCGAACTCCTTCTTCACTGCATCATAAACAGCCTCATGAGCGATAACAGACTGCTCGGAAGCGCAGATCATGCCGTTATCGAAGGTCTTGGAGTGGATGATGGAGTTAACAGCCATCACAACATCGGCGGTGTCATCGATGATAGCGGGGGTGTTACCGGCGCCAACACCCAGAGCAGGCTTACCGGAAGAATAAGCAGCCTTTACCATGCCGGGGCCGCCAGTGGCCAGGATGATATCAGCGCTTCTCATGACCTCGTTGGTCAGTTCCAGAGAAGGAACATCGATCCATGCAATGATGTTCTTGGGAGCGCCTGCTGCAACAGCTGCGTCCAGAACGACTTTAGCAGCAGCGATGGTGCACTTCTTTGCACGGGGATGGGGGCTGATGATGATACCGTTGCGGGTCTTCAAAGAAATCAGGGTCTTGAAGATTGCGGTAGAGGTCGGGTTGGTGGTGGGGATAACAGCAGCCACAACACCAATAGGCTCAGCGACCTTGGTTACGCCGAATGCGGGATCATACTCCAGCACGCCGCAGGTCTTGGTATCCTTGTACTTGTTGTAGATATACTCGGCAGCGTAATGGTTCTTGGTGATTTTGTCTTCCACCACGCCCATACCGGTCTCTTCCACAGCCATTTTAGCCAGCGGAATTCTTGCCTGGTTTGCAGCAACAGCAGCAGCAAAGAAAATCTTATCAACCTGTTCCTGTGTATAGGTTGAGAAAATTCTCTGAGCTTCTCTTACTTCTGCCATTTTGGCAACCAATGCATCAACATTGTCCACCAGACCGGTAGCGGTAGTCTCAGGGGTTACTACTTGCTCTTTTTTCTCCATGTGCCAGTCCTCCATTTTGTAAATAAACAATTTGAAAATAGATTGCTGTCATTGATTTGTTATTTTTTTAACAAGACCATTATACCAACACAGCTTTCTAAAGTCAACACAGGTTTTCGACAATTTTTGTATCTCGATTTTCTTTTTTTGTATGAAGTTCACCCAAATGCAAAAAGCAATACTATTTTTCAACAAAAGCAATTATAAATATTTGTATTTAATCACAATAATTCTCAAATAAGCTTCTCTTTTTTCGAAACAGTTCAGAAAGCTGTATAGGGCAAAAGGCAGCTGAAAAACAGCTGCCTTGATTCACCTGAAAGGAAATTGGACTTATTCGTACTCTACCACGTCAACCCACTTCATGAGGAAATCATGCTCTTCAGGTTTTGCATCGGGCAGATGGGCGGCAGCCACAATCGGCAGCCACTGCTGGACATATTTCTTGGAAGTCTTGGTCTTTTCGCAGAACAGGTTCAGATATTTATCTGCAATCTCGGGCCAGCGCAGGCTCAGCAGCAGATAGGTGCGGCCTACATCGGCGCTGGCGTTGCCCTGACGTGCTGCAATCCAGTCGATTACATAAATACCTTTTTCGTTATAAATCACGTTTTCGGGAGTAAAGTTGCCATGGCACAGCTTGGTATGTTTCGGCATGCTTTCCAGACGGGTAAGAAGCTCGTACTTCTTGACATCATCAATCTCGGTGAGGGAATTGATCTGACGGCTCATCTTATCCTTCAGCTTGCTCAGCTTCGGAACCTGCTTGGAATGAATCTCCAACTGGATATCTACAAAATCATTGAGGTACTGATCCATATTTTCCGGATGCTCTTTCATCAGATCTGCCAGTGTCTCACCTTCGATGAGATCCATATGGATTGCCCAGCGGCCATCAATGACGGATAACTCATGAATCACAGGGACTCTCAGGCCGGTGTCTTCTACACGGGAATGGGTGAGTGCTTCATACAGAGGATTGGTTTTACGGACACCCTCTTTAAAAAGCTTGATGCAGATGTCGCCGTCTCTGTAGATGTCGACCAATTCACTGGAAGCAATCAGGTTGTCTTTGCTAAATGTCATAATACAGACTCCTTTCATTGATAAAAACGGATATTTTGACAAAACCTTGTTTATGTAAATACCTCTGGAATAAGAAACATCCATTCATATTATACAACTTTTCATTCTTTTGTAAAGGGGTTTTTGTAAAAATACTGATAAATACTTCTTTTGAACAAATCGTAAGACACATTTTTGAAATGACTGCCTGTTTTTTTGAAAGACTTTGTTTTCATGACCAAAAAACAAAAGTCAGTTTCGTGCAAATCAACAGTCAACATCTTCACTATTCCGACTATGCAGCTGCTTTACAAAACAGATGATGCGGTTTGCCTCAACAAAGCCGGCTTGCAGATGAAAATGCAGGCTGTCTTTGTTGTGCAGCTCGCAGTCACTTGCAAATTCCAGACACCCCTGCCCTTCTGCCCAGCTTTCACAGGCAGACAGAAGCCTGCGGGCATACCCCTGCTTCCGGTATGCAGGACAGACAAAAATCCCTTCCAGATATCCCACCGGGCTGCTTTCGGTTCCTTCTACATAGTCATTCCGCAAAGAGCACTGCGCAAAACCTGCTGCTTTCCCCTCCTGCTCACATAAGAAAAAAACGGTTTTACCGTCTTCCATCAGCCCGGAAAATTCCTCTTCCAGCTCCTGTTGTGTATGGTTCGGCCAAAGCTGCACCGCCAGCGACGCCAGCATCTTGGTATCTTTCTTTTGAGCCTGAAAAATCACCATGATATTCCTCCCACGCTCGTTTATGAGTAAATAATACAATATGAAACTTAAAAAGTCTATATTT
>DVIY01000058.1 GCA_018710915.1 Candidatus Gallacutalibacter pullistercoris | reverse complement strand
GTGCCTTTCGGCCATTGGATCATCAAGGAGATTGCCAGCCCTTCGGCCCTGTACTCCATCAGCCCGGAGCAGCACCATGTCTATATTGGCACTGATGGGCAGACCATTGAAATCGAGATCGACAATACCCTGATCCACGGTACGGTACAGGTTATCAAGACCGAGGCTGTGGACGAATTGAAGTCTATCCAGGAGGACGAGGAAAACAGTTCTGAAAGTGAGGCTGGCGAGACAGAAGAAAGCGCCGATGATGATACCGGCGAGGACACTGCGGACAATCCATTCCTCCACCGGCTGCCCGGCGCTGTCTTTGAGCTTTATGAGGACACCAACGGCGATAAGGCATTTGATGAAGGCGACGCCCTGATCGGGGAGCTGACCGAAACCGATGAAGGGTTCCATGAAATGAGCGGCCTCTTGGCAAAGGGCTATTTTGTCAAAGAGAAAACTGCCCCGGAAGGCCACAAGCTGGACCCCAATGCTTATTACTTTGAGATCACTACGGACGGGCAGGTTGTCGTTGTAGAAAATGGTGAGGCTGGCCGCGGCTTTGTGAATGAGGCTTACCGCGGCAATCTGAAAATCACAAAAGATTCCAGCGATGGCCGCAAGGACGGCTTTGCCTTTGAGGTGAAAAGTGAGGATGGCACCTATTGCGAGACTTTCACAAGCCCGGAGGATGGTATTATCCTGATCGAAGGGCTGCGCGTGGGCAAATACACTGTGACCGAGGTGAAAAATAAGGCCAGCGAGGACTATATCATCCCGGATGGGGCCACGGTGGAGATCAAGGCCGATGAAACCGCCGAGGTGAACTTCTTCAATGAAAAGCCGGAGGAAGAAACCCCGGAAACGCCTGATACGCCAGATACCCCGAATAACCCGACAACGCCTTCCAATCCTTCTAAGCCGGTCCCGCAGACAGGCGATGATTATAACCTGTATATCTGGATTGGCGTGCTGGGCGCGGCGGTGATCGGCAGCGGTGTTGCCCTTTTCCTGTGCGTTTACAAGAAAAAGGGACAGAAAGCCAGCCCCGGACGCCGCAAAGCGGCAACCGGCGTGCTTCTGATCTGCATTGCTATGGCGGTAGGCAGCGGCTTTATGCTGGCGCGGGAGATCGGCCAGTACAAGGAAAGCGCCGATACTTATGCCGGGCTTTCGGAATATGTCACCCCGGCTGAAACGGACGGGGAAAATGGGAACGCGGAGGCGCCGGAGGAAACCGGCGCTTCCTCCATTTCTCTGCCCACGGTAGACTTTGAAAGTCTGCTGGCCCAGGGGCCGGATGTCAAGGCATGGCTGGAGCTTCCCGGCACGGTCATTCAGTACCCGGTGGCCCAGGGCGAGGATAACAGCTACTACCTGAAACACTTGTATGACGGTACGGCAAACAAGGTGGGCTGCCTGTTCATCGACTATGAAAACGCGGAGGATTTTTCCGACAACAACACGATCATCTATGGGCACAACATGCGGGACGGCTCCATGTTCTCCACGCTGGTGGAATACAAAGCGCAGGCTTACTATGACGAACACCCGGAAATGTACCTGGTAACGCCGGAGGGCGGCTATGTGGTCGAGGTGTTTTCCGCATTTGTGGCAAGCCCGGAGGAATCCGGCAGCGAAACTTCTCCCTGGGCGCTGGAATGGAAAGACAGCGGCGCTTATACGACCTGGCTTTCCGCAATGCAGGAGCGTTCTGTGATCGAAACCGGCGTTTCCGTCACTTCCAGCGACAAGGTGCTGACCCTTTCCACCTGTACCAATGGCGGCGCTGACCGCTTTATCGTCATGGGCAGGCTGGTAGCTGTAACTGAATAACAGATTTTAAGAAGATGGCGCGGGACGACGGTTGCTCCCGCGCCCATCTCTATATATGGAGGATTTGCAATGGTAAATAACATTGTTCCCATTCCCGGATATGTCCATCTCTACCGCTCCATGCTGCGGTTTTACGATATGCCCAGCGCGGAGCTGAAAGAAATGCTCTACCTTCTGAATACCGCCAACCTGGACAGCTACGGCTTCCACCACCCGGAGGCGCATGTGGTCGAGAGCGGGCCGGTGGCCTTCTGCGGCTGGCTGGATCAACGGTATGCTCGCCCTTACCGGACGGAAGTGCAGCTTTATAAATCCCTGCTGGCCCTGAAACGCAGCATTGACCGGGATTGCATTGTCACCTCCCAGCGAGAGGCCCTTCAAATGCTCCGGTGCGTGATCTCCAATCTGGAATACCGCTTTTATAAAGCCTACAACATGGAATTTGAGGATAAGCGCACAGTGTATTCCGAGTGTGCCTTCCGGCTGATCCCGCATGAGGATGAACCCAGCGTGTGCCTGATGCGCGATTGGGTGTACCTGCCTACGGCGTAAAATATGTGCTTTGCTTCTTTTTTCTAACCATCAATCTAACCACCTGCTAACAACGATGGTTAGATTGGTTAGAATAGCCGCTTGAATTGCGGCAAATATTATGGCTAAACCAAAATCACAATTTAGTTTAGCCAGAGATTTCATTGACAAGGAGGATAATCGCACGGTGTATTCTAAGTGCGCTTTCTGGCTGCTCCCGTGGGAGGCCAAACCCGGTGTGCGCCTGATGCACGATTGGATTTATCTGCTGACTGTATAAAACACAACGAATACTGTATGGAAGCCGTTACATGATATTTTTTGATTTGTCCCGAATGTTATACGGCACCGCAATTTCGATAGGGTCCTTATGGTGTTATTTATCGGTTCAATCGTGTCACTGCCTGGTTAGAAAACTGAATAGAAACGATTGGATATGACAATATTATGAGCGGAAAAGCACCTTTCTGTGTTAAAAGACTGCTGCAATGCACCCGTTTTTGTGAACCTCATAAAAGTATCGATTCATAATCGGTTCATAATCGGTTCAGGCTCGTTGACACGATTGAACCGATTTGCTATAATAGGAGCGCTAATAAGAATGAAGGAGATGGCAGTATGCTTTTTCGGGAAAGTGAGACCATAGAACTGAAAGAAGTTGTTGTGGACGAAATCAAAAAAGAGATCATTGCTTTTGCTAACTGTGACGGCGGAAAACTGTATATTGGCGTCCAGGATGACGGCACGGTAGTCGGAGTGGATGACCCGGACGGTGTATCTTTGCAAATCAGCAATATGGTACGGGATGCCATCAAACCGGATGTAACAATGTTCGTGCATTATAAGACGATTGAAGAAAATGGAAAAGACATTGTTGCTGTAGATATTCAGCGCGGAACGGACCGGCCTTATTATCTTGCCAAAAAAGGGATGCGGCCAGAAGGCGTCTATGTCAGGCAGGGTTATTCTTCGGTTCCTGCTACGGATACGGCAATCCGCCGTATGATTAAAGAAACGGATGGGGACCGCTTTGAAGCCATGCGCTCTCTGAACCAGGAACTCACATTTGAAGCTGCGAAAAAAGAATTTGACCTTCGGAATGTAGAATTTGGTCCGCAGCAAATGCGTACTTTGAAGCTGGTCGATCAGGATAACCTTTATAGCAACTTAGGGCTGCTTCTGTCCGACCAATGCGTCCATACGATTAAGGTCGCAGTTTTTCAGGGGACAGACCAGACGGTATTTAAGGACCGCCGGGAATTTAGCGGGTCGCTGCTGCGCCAGATGAACGAAGTGTATGATTTTATTGACTTCCGCAATCAGACCCGTGCAACCATAGAAAAACTGCTAAGGATTGATGTCCGGGATTACCCTGAAATCGCTGTCCGGGAAGCATTGCTGAATCTGTTGGTCCACCGGGATTATTCCTTTAGTGCCAGCGCACTTATCAGTATTTATGCGGACAGGATTGAATTTGTGTCCATTGGCGGATTGCTGCCGGGAATTGACCTGGAAGATATTATGGTAGGTATTTCCGTATGCCGGAACCAGGACCTTGCGAATGTGTTTTATCGTTTACATTTGATTGAGGCTTATGGTACCGGAATGGGAAAAATTATGAAGGCATACGAAGGCATGGTGGAAAAGCCTGTGATTGAAACCACAAAAAACGCCTTTAAGATCATACTGCCGAATATTAACGCCAAATATGAAAAAGGCGCTGAATCTGTGCTTCCAGCAGAGCCATCCGCACATACTCCTGTTGGCACGCCATTAAGTGCCGGAGAAGAAAAAGTGTTGGAATATGCCCGGACACATGGTGCTGTTACAAGAAATGAAGTCATGGGACTGCTCGAAGTGAGTATCTCTACTGCTGCCAGAGTCCTGAAAAAGCTGGTAAAAAGCAATCTGCTAAAGCAGAATGGAAAAGGCAGAAACACCAACTATACCATTATAAATAAATAAACGATATACCTCACAGCCGATTGGAAAAATCCAGTCGGCTGTTTTTAGTTAGGAGGGATGCTATATTACCCAAACAGAAGTCAACGCCGTATTTGACGAGCAGGTGAGGCTCTGTGCCGACACGCTGCAGAAGAAAACCAAGGAATATACTGGAGATGATACGGACCGGCTGGGAGCATTTAAGTCGGCTGCGGCTTTGCAGCACACAACGCCCCAGCGGGCACTCGCCGGTATGATGGCAAAGCACATCATCTCCATTTATGATATGTGCTTTACGGACCGAAAAACTTTTGAGCTGGCTGTCTGGGAGGAAAAGATCACCGACAGCCTTAACTATCTGTTTTTACTAAAAGCTGTGATAAAGGAGGAATTGGAATATCAATCAGATTGAAACTAAAATTTTGAACTGCACCGCAGTACAGGAAGCCGAAAAAAACATGGTGTTTGCGGCGAGGCTCACGCAGCGGGGTCATGCGATCCATTCCATGGATGACCTTCTGGCCCTTTATGAGAAAGCCTATACTGCCGATACGGTCAAACGGATCGCCTCTCTGCCGCACCCCGCCGTACAGAAGTTTTCGGTTATCACGGTGGCGGTTGTGGGTGCCAGCAGGCGTTTCCTGGCGCAGATCACCCGGCACCAAAACGAGGTCAAGTTTATCAGCGCCTCTTTGCAGTACAGCAATTATGCGGGGCAGGCTGATTTTGTGGTGCCTTATGAGATCCTGACGGCAAGCCAGTGGGTGCATGACTTCTACCTGAAAAAGTGCCGGGCTGCCATGGAGCATTACGCGGATATAGGCGCCTGCGGGATTTCCAGGGATGCCGCGGG
>DVIY01000057.1 GCA_018710915.1 Candidatus Gallacutalibacter pullistercoris | reverse complement strand
TGTCAATTCTTTTTGCACGTTTGTAAAAATATATCAACAATCCTACAGGATGTGCGCTGTACACAATGTTTTTGAATAAAAAAACGACCATCCTGTTGGATGGCCGTTTTGATGTTGGCATCTTTCTATCGTCCCGGGCCGTCGCCAGCCAAGTATTTTCGACATCAACGAGCTTAACTTCTGTGTTCGGGATGGGAACAGGTGGACCCTCGTTATCATCGACACCAACTATTCTGTTTGGCTCTCTCAGAGAGCTTTATTATAATATCACATCTTTCGAAGGAATGCAAGCCTTTTTTCAAATTTTTTTGAATTAAATTGATTGCCCGTCCTGCCATAGCGCATGGCAGGACGGCGTTCCTTTTTCGCTACACCAGCTGGCCGGGAAGTTTTTGCTTAATTTTTGGCGGGAACAGCCTGTCAAATACTTCTACCGCCTCTTCTTCTACAAAATACCCTTTCGGCGTGTCATAAATACCGGTTACGCCTTTCAGGAATCCCGGCTGCAATTCTTTTACCAGAAAATAGGGGACTTCCTCTGCTTCCGGTTCGCCGTGGTAACGAATTCCCAGTGTGCTGCCGGTTACAAAGCCGGAATTCCCATAAAAGGCCAGGTTCCCCTCTATGCACAGGGCGCCCGCGCCCAGCTGCCGGGCTTTTTCCATAGAAGCGTCCAGCAGGAATTTGCCGTACCCCTGCCGCTGAAAGTCCGGGTGGATGCTGATGGGGCCAAAGGTCATCACGGGAAGCTCCTGGCCGTTGTCCATGCGGATTTTGGCGCGCATATACAGGATGTGTCCAATCAGCTGCCCGCTTTTTTCCAGAACCAGATCCAGTTCCGGTACAAAATCAGGGTCACTGCGCAGCGTGTGCAGCAGATAATGCTCGGAACAGCCCGGACGGTATACATTCCAAAAGGCTTCGCGGGTCAGGTGTTCTGCCGCAGCGTAGTCGCCGGGCGTTTCCCTTCGGATAACAACGTCTGTACAATTCATCATCAATTCTCCTGTGTATGTGTATTCGGAAAGCTCATCGGGCAGTCTTCATTCTTCCCGGTTGTGTACGGCATATGCGCTGCGGACGATATCTTCAATGCGTTCTTCCTGTACATACAGGTTTATGGGATGGTACAGCCCAATCAGCTCGATCATGGCATCCTTGGCCGAAACCCCTTCCGGCGCCCGGATAATCCACTGCTGTTCGCTCTGTTCAGCCAGACTGTACCGGCCGTCTTCCTGCCATGCTGGCGGGACGGTGTCAAATTCCAGCTTGATGGAGAATCCGTCGTTATACTTGGCGCGGAAATCGCGCAGGGTACCGTCAAACAGCTTTTTTCCGTGGTCAATCATAATCAGCCGTTGACAGACGGCTTCAATATCCTCCATGTCATGGGTGGTCAGCATGATGGTGGTCTTTTTTTCCTCGTTGATACTGCGAATCGCATCCCGAAGCACTTTTTTGCTGGTGACGTCCAGCCCGATGGTGGGCTCGTCCAAATACAGTACATCCGGGTCATGCAGCAGGGCGATGGCAATGTTGGCCTTCATTTTCTGTCCCAGGCTCAGCTGGCGTACGGGCTGGCCGATGAAGTCGCCCATTTCCAGAAGCTCGGTGTAGAACGCGCAGTTTTTGCGGAATTTTTCTTTGGGAATGTCATACAGGCTCTCATACAGGTCGAAAGTGTCCGAAATCGGCAAATCCCAGTACAGCTGCGAACGCTGCCCAAATACCACGCCGATATGCCGGGCATTTTCCCGGCGCTGCCGGTAGGGAACCAGCCCGCCCACTTCGACGCTTCCACTGGTGGGAATCAGCACGCCGGAAAGCATTTTCATGGTGGTGGATTTTCCCGCGCCGTTGGGCCCGATATACCCCACGACTTCCCCCTTTTCCAGCGAGAACGACACGTCGTTTACCGCCTGCTTCACGGTATACTGGCGATGAAACAGGGACTTCACCGCACCTGAAATCCCCTTTTCTGTCTGTACAATGCGGTATTCCTTGCAAAGATTTCTGACCTCAATAAAGCTCATCAATGCCCTCCCCTTTCTTTTACGAGCCGGTGCTCTTGTAGTTTTTCAGTCCCCAGTTCCACAGCAGAATACTCAGCGCAAACAGCACAACTCCCACTACCGGGCTGAAATAGGGAAGCAGCACCGGATATCCCTCTGGGATGGCCTTGCCCAGCAGTGCGGAAGCGGGATAAAAGTTTATAAATGCAAATGGAAGGAGGAACGTGAGAATAAACTGGATGCCCTTTGGGAAAACGGTGATGGGGTAATTGGTGAATTCCTTTACATCATACACCAGAAAATCCAGTACGGGATTGGAACCAACGGTGAAAAAAGACATGGTAGAAGAGGCAATCAGTGCGCTGGCCTGAATCAGCGAAGCCCCAAACACCATCAAAACCAGATAGAAAAACCGCCCGGGCGTTATATGATAGTCCAGCTGCGTCAGGGCGAGGATAATGACTATCAGGGATACGGTGAAATGGCTGAAATAGCCGATGTTCCAGCCGCCGGCAAATACCTCGTGCAGAAACGGGTGCAGCGGTTTTGTGAGGGAAGCGTCAAATTCGCCGGAACGGATGCGCATGGAAAGATTCCGCGCAAAATTGAAAAAGAAAGACGCCCCAATGGCATACGACATTATCGAAAGGCCGTACAGCACCATGACCTCGGAACCGTTCCAGCCGCCCAGCAGGTCAAAGCTGGAAACCAGAATATACAGCGTGGCAAAGGTGGCGCCGTAGCCGATCCACTGCCCCACCACACCGGCAAAAAAGGTGCCCCGGTAGATGAGCTGGGTGCGCACGGAAATCTTGAAAAATTCGCGGAGCAGCCTCGAATAGTATTTCATAAATACCCCTCCCCTTTTTAGCCGCCGTTAATGGCCAGCCGGTTCATGGCCGCACGCCACATCAGCCGATCCAGCAGGCTCAGCCCAACCAGCCACAGCGCCGCTGCAAACAGTGGGACCGCAGCCTGTGACAGCGGCGTCTTTTGCAGAAAGAAATTGACCGGTTCAAACGTCATGTAGCGGAACGGCAGGAAATAGCCGACGGTATTCAAAGCATCGGGATAGAACCACAGGGGAACGGCAGTTCCGCCGAAAAAGGTCTGGAAGCCCCTGAGATACCAGCTTAAAAACCAGCACCGCTGAATCCAGAATGCCAGCAGGCCCACCACATAGGTGACCTCAAACAGCAGCAGCACTCCCAGCAGAGCCGATATTCCGAACAGCCCCATATAAACAGGGCTGGGGCAGGAATTCGGTGAGAGGAAAAACAGGCCGACAATCAAGATTGGTACCGTGCGTGTGAGGGCGCTGTAAAAATTTTTCCCGAAAATGCTTGCAAGCAGATAATATTTGTACGACATGGGCCGCAGCAGCTCCATCGAAACCGTGCCGTCGATCATGGCGGTTTCAATCGTGGTAGCGACGTTGCTTCGCGTCAGTTCCAGCATAAAGGAATTGATGAGAATATACAGAACCATATCGGAAAAGCTCGTATCCTGCCGGATACCGGTTGCGAGAAGGGCCTGCCAGAGGAAGAGCTGGATGACAAAACCCAGAAGGGCACTGGCGATTCCTGCCAGCATGGCTGAACGGTATGAAAGCTCCGCTTTCAGTGATTTTGAAAAGGTAATCAGATATTTTTTCATACAACGCCTCCTCAAATCTTTTGGGAACGCCTGAACATCCGTGGTGATTTTTATTATAACGAATCTTGATGCCTTTTCAATCCTTGACTTTTTCGCAAAAATCACATACAATATAAAGGCATGATGTCTGGAGCGCTTTATCTGGCGCAGCGGCCGCAGAGTCCGAGCGATTGAAAATCGCGAAGGAGGAAGCGGGCACCGCAAGAGGGCGAGCAAAGCAAGGCGCTGACAGAAAGAATACACACAGCACGACATACATACAAATTTCATATCGAGGTGTAGCGCAGATGGTAGCGCGCCTGCTTTGGGAGGAGACGCCCAGCAACCTCACAACTTCATATCCGGGTGTAGCGCAGATGGTAGCGCGCCTGCTTTGGGAGGAGACGCCCAGCAACCTCACAACTTCATATCCGGGTGTAGCGCAGTTGGTAGCGCGCCTGCTTTGGGAGCAGGATGCCGCAGGTTCGAATCCTGTCACTCGGACCACCTTTCTTAGAAAAACCGCCTAAATAGGCGGTTTTTCTGCATTTTTGGTTCGTTTTTTGTAGTTTCGACGATTGTTGTTTTGTGGTGGCTCCAGGAGTAAAACAGCGGCAGGCGCATGAGCGAGGATAGCGATTGAAACCACCAAATCCCTAACCCATCCCTAATTAGCGTGACTGTT
>DVIY01000056.1 GCA_018710915.1 Candidatus Gallacutalibacter pullistercoris | reverse complement strand
TTTTTCTTTGTTCATTCTTGACGACGCAGATTTTGCTTTCCCGTTGGGGAAGCAAAGAAAGACGGCATCAGAGACCGGATAAGGGGGCTTTTTTTCTTGCAAAAAGCCCCCTCTGTGGGAATCTCCCACTGGGACATCCCCACATTCACCCGCAAAAATGCGCCCTGCGGAAAAGGAATTTCGCCCATTGCGATGGGCGACCAAGGGGCTTTGCCCCTTTGGATTCCCCACGATTTTTTGAAAAAAATCGAGTAAAACTTTATGGTCGCGGGCCAGCAGCTTCTTACTTGCAGCTTCTGCCCCGCGAATTGGGAGCAGACTGTTTCGTGTAATCGTCAATATTTATCAATATCAATATGAGAAACTTCTCCCTGTACGTCCTGTCCCAGAAAGATTCCCGCGACACTCGAGAAGCCTTCGGTGCGGTCACTGACGTAAAAGTGGCGTTCGCCCGGGGCTGTTTTTTCGGTCAGAAGCTCCATTTCTGCCAGCAGCGCCACACAAAAACGGGCTGCCTCCCGTCCGCTGTTAATCAGCACCACATCTTTTCCCATCACTTCCGAAATCACCGGCGCGATGATGGGGTAGTGTGTACAGCCCAGAATCAGTGTGTCCACACCCGCTTCCTTCATGGGCGCCAGATACCGCTCCACGGTCAGGCGGGTGATGGGGTCGCCCGGCTGTACAAAGCCGCTTTCTACCAGCGGGACAAACAGCGGGCAGTCCTGCCCGAATACCTGCAAATCCGGGTTGATGGCAGCCAGTTCCTTCTGATAAGAACCGCTGCGGACTGTAGCCGTGGTACCCAGCACGCCAATCTTCCCGTTGCGGGTGGCGGTGGCTGCTTCGCGGGCGGTGGGGCGGAGCACCCCCACAAAAGGCACATTCAGCGTGTCGCTGAGCAGTTCCCCTTTTGAGCCGGCCACAGAGCTGACCGTGCCGCAGGCAGCCAGAATCATCTTCACATCTTTTGACTGCAAAAATGCCATGTCCTGCCGCGCATATTTTACAATGGTTTCCCGGCTGCGGGTACCATAAGGTACCCGCCCGGTATCTCCAAAATAAACAATGTCTTCATTCGGAAGCAGCTTTGACAGCGCCTTGAACGCCGTCAGCCCTCCCAAACCGGAATCAAAAACGCCGATGGGGCGGTTATCCATGATTGCAACCAATCCTTTCCTGTCAAAACAGGGCTTATTCCTGTACGCCCGCTGCCTTCATGGCATAGCCAATCAGACGGTCCATCAGCTCTTTGCCCGGAACGCCGCAGGCTTCCCACAGCTTGGGATACATGCTGATAGAGGTGAAGCCCGGCAGGGTGTTCAGCTCGTTGAGCAGCACTTTGCCGTCAGACTTGCGCACAAAGAAGTCCACGCGAGCCAGGCCCTTGCAGCCCAGCATCCGGTATGCACGCACAGCGGTTTTGCGAATCTCCTCTGCGGTTGCCTCGGGCAGCCGTGCGGGGATATACAGCTGGGAAGTGCCGTTCTTGTATTTGTCGTCATAGTCGTAGAACTCAGCGGAAGCGCCGATTTCACCGACAATAGAAGCTTCGGGATATTCATTGCCCAAAACTGCACATTCCACTTCCTGGCCGGCAATGCCTTCTTCCACCACGATTTTGCTGTCTTCACGGGCAGCCTTTGCCACCGCTTCATCCAGCTCATCGATGGAGTTGACCTTGCTCACGCCGACGGAAGAACCGGCGTTGGCGGGCTTGACGAATACCGGGAAATCAAGGCGCTGTGCAATCTTGTTTTTAATCACATCGGCAGCAGCCTCATAGCGGTGCGCGAAGAACCACAGATAGTGGGCCTGCTCAATGCCTGCATTGGTCAGCAGGGAGTGTGCTATCGCCTTATCCATGCAGATTGCCGAAGAGAGGGTGTCGCAGCCCACATAGGGAATCCCGCTCAAAGCGAACAGGCCCTGCATGGTGCCGTCTTCACCGTTCTTGCCGTGCAGTACAGGCACAATCACATCGATGGGAAGCACCTGGATGCCGTCGCCGCCCAGCACCACGATTCCGCGGGTCACGCGGTCAGGGCTGAGAAAAGCGGGCTTGCAGCCGGGGTCGCGCTCCCAGCTTCCGTCCGGCAGAGCGTCCACCGGGCCGGGATACAGCAGCCATCGGCCATCTTTGGTAATGCCCAGCGCAGTTACATTATATTTTTCCTCATCCAGCTGTCGCAGAATATAGCTGGCAGACATGAGGGAGACTTCATGTTCCGAAGAACACCCGCCGAAAAGTACGGCAACATTCTTTTTCATAAGAAAATCCACAACCTTTCTTTTTCTTCAAATGGTCGCTTTTCTGAAATTTAATCATACCACACGCAGGCCGCAGACGCAACCGACAGAATGGCAAAAACAGATGCAGAGAGGAACTTTTTTCTGATAAAGACGCTTGTCTGGTGCAGAATTCCGATGAATACTTGCTTTCTATGGGGGGCAAGGGTATAATCAAAAGCAGAATACCGGTTTTCCGGCGAACGAAGGGAAAGGGGCGCTTCACTTGGCAAAGATCACCTCGGTCATTGACGAAAAGCTGCTGAAATTTATTGTGGTGGGGGTTATCAATACGCTGGTCGGTATGGCCATCATGTTTGGGCTGTACAACCTGGCGCATTGCTCCTACTGGGTATCTTCTGCGGCAAATTATATTCTCACCAGCATCCTCAGCTATTTTCTGAACAAATATTTCACCTTCCAGAATAAAGAAAAATCCGCGCGCCAGGTGGTGCGATTTGTCATCAACATCGCGGTTTGCTATTTAATCGCCTATGGCGTGGCAAAACCGCTCACCTTTGCAGTGCTGGGCGGTTTCGGCGAGCAGGTACAGACCAACGTTGCCATGCTGGCCGGTATGTGCTTCTTTACCGCTCTGAATTATCTGGGGCAGCGCTTTTTCGCTTTCAAGACGGAACAAGATGCGCCGGAACAGGGAAAAAAGGCTTGACAAGCGCGTTTTGTCGCAGTAGAATATGAAAAATTTCTGAAAGAGGAGGGACTGTCTGTGAAAAAGATTCTGAATGCAAAAAGATTTTATCTGAATTTTCTGCCTGCATATTATCCACAGGATTGGCAGGCTTTCATCGGCAAACCCTTTTTCGGAAAATCACGGGGAAAATAATATTTTTCCGCCGGTACAGGAAAACAGGGGAACGATGGAAAGTAACTGCTTTTCATCGTTCCTTTTTGTTTAGAAATCTCCCTGTTCCGGTAGAGTCCTTCTTTTCTGGAACAGGGAAAAGGAGGATGTTTTATGGAATCAGTAAAACTCGTACAGAACTACTATGATGCAGACGTGGAAAAAGAATGGGAGCGGCTGGAAAAGCATCCATTTGAGTTTGCACTGACTTGTCGCTTTTTAGACCGGTATCTCCATCCAGGAGATAGGGTGCTGGATATCGGTGGCGGCCCGGGAAGATATTCCCTGTATCTGGCCAAAAGAGGGTGTCAGGTCACCCTGCTGGATCTTTCTGCGGAGAATGTGGAGTTTGCCCGCAGGAAAGCACGTGAACAGGAGATTCCTCTCACTGCAATCGCCGGGGATGCCCGTGAAGCAGACCAGCTGGTAGAGGGCAAGTTTGACCATGTCCTTTTGATGGGGCCGCTTTATCATCTGACAAAAGAACGAGATCGAGAACGCTGTGTACAGGCTGCATTGTCTTTACTGCGGCCCGGAGGTACACTTTCTATGTCTTTTATCAGTATGATTGCTAACCTGATTTATGCCCTGCGAGAAGAACCTGAACAGCTTTTGTGTGAAGAATCCGAACAATTTGCACGTGAGCATCCCGATGATATGCGGTATTTTCAAAACCTGTGCAACGGGGAAGAATACAGCGGACAGGCATTTACTTGGGCATATTTTGCCCGTGCAGAAAATATCCTTTCGTTTGTGAAGCGCTTCCCACTGGAAATACTTCATTTTTTTGCACAGGAAGGGGTTACTGCACATAATGAAGACCGGCTTCGGGAAAAGCCGGAAGAGGTAAGACGTGTCTGGCTAAATCTTTGTGAATCTCTGTGCGAAAAAGAGGAGTATAGAAGCTGGGCAGAACATTTAATGGTGATTGCCAGAAAAAAAGAGGTTTTATAAAAGCACTAGTGACAAAGCCGCCAAAGTGTTGTATAATTAAGGATATCTCTGAAAAAACAGCGGTTTTCACCGCTTTGTGGAATCAATAATATGGAGTGATCATTTTGGATTTTAAGGCCTTTGACCTGATTGTAGAAAAACTGACCCCTGTCCTTCAGCTGCAGGAATTCAACGCTCCCGAGCCGTATGATATGGAAAACGGCAAGGCTGTGGTGTTTACAGCCGGAAATCTGGCATATGGGGTGTTTTACAATGTCAAAACCAAACGTTTTGACTTGAAAAGCGCTACCCTGCAGGAAGGGAAGGAGCCTACATGGCGCAGCCTTTCCACCTGGATGTTTGACCCAGAGACCGATGCGCTGGCCGATGCCGAATCTATCGCCAACGACTTTGTCGAGACGGTAGAAGGCTCCAAGCGTGTGGAGATGGTGCGCCAGAACAAAAAGCGCAACAAAAAAGAAGACGGCACCCTGAATGCAGACCCGCAGTTCCTGTTCAACCGGCTGATGGGCGTGTTCCCGGAGCTGCGCGACGAAATGACAGAAGAGCGCATCCGCTATGGCCGTATCCGCTTCTTCACCTTTGCAAAGGAAAAAATTGCGCCGAAGGTGGAGCGCCTTTCCTGCGATTATCCCGGCAGCGAGCCGTTTGAGAAGATGTGTTCGGTGTTTAACGACATGTATGCCAACGCAGACATGGACGCACGTTCTGTGATTACCGTTGCCATCCTGAATGAAATCAACGATACGGCTTATGAGAACATCCGCGAAAAAATGAGCGAAGATCTCGGGAAGATTTATAAATTCAGCCGCAAATACCGTGGAAAGCAGGTCAAGCCTGAAAAGAAGAAGAAAGAGAAAAAAGTGGTTGCACGCAGCCTGAACGAAATGAAGTAAGAAAAAAGCTTCTGCCGAGAATAGCTGGCAGAAGCTTTTTTGATTATATGCTGTTGCAAAATCCAGAAACTTTTGCAGGGACGGTTATCAACCGCCCGAAATATTTTTCCGATGCAGAAAACAACGCGGAACCACCGCGCTTGTAAATTCCCTGCGGGAATTTGTGCGCGGCGGTTCAGTCAGCTCACACCAGGTGTGCCCAAAACAATCCGTTCCGTGGTCACCAGTTTACGCGGCGCCGCCTTCGACCGCCACTGAGCTTTGCTCACTCTGGCGCGTCGCGGAGCAAACTGCGGGGGTCAAGGGGGTGTAACCCCTTGCCAGTCTTTGCATACTTTCTTCTGGGAAGAAAGTATGGGCCCCTGCGGCCTGAGCAGGCTGTGGCAGCAAAATTATAATTTAACTATCTAATCCTCAAAAACCATTGAT
>DVIY01000055.1 GCA_018710915.1 Candidatus Gallacutalibacter pullistercoris | reverse complement strand
ACGTATAAATCTGCGGCAAACGGGAAAAAGAACCTCTGCCGTACAGATCTGGAAAGGTGTGAATCCATATGGGAGTCCGGCTCCTTTTGCGGGAAGAGACACTGACAGCCCGCATTATTGGTGAAATCGATCACCATACAGCCCGCGCTGTCCGGGAAGAAATAGACAGTACCGCCCAGAAAATTAAACCCCTGCATCTGTGTCTTGACTTCACAGAAGTCCCTTTTATGGACAGCTCGGGTGTTGGGCTGATTCTGGGGCGATACCGGTTGATGCAGATGTGGCATGGACGGGTAACGCTTCTGAATATGTCCCCACAGGTAGAAAAACTGGTGGGGCTCTCTGGCCTTGACCGGCTGGTGAGTATTGAAAGGGGGGAAATGGATGAAAGCCATGAATGAAATGAGCGTCTCTTTTTTGAGCGTCTCTTCTAACGAGAGCTTTGCACGTGCGGTGGTTGCGGCTTTTGCTTCTCAGCTGGACCCTACTATTGACCAGCTGGCAGATTTAAAAACCGCAGTTTCAGAGGCTGTTACCAACGCCATCGTACACGGCTATCGTGAGACGCTTGGAACTGTATACATAACCGCCAAATTATATGAAACCGGAAAAATCAGTGTAAAAATACGCGACAAGGGCGTGGGAATCGAAGATATTGAAAAGGCGATGGAACCGCTCTTCACAACCGGCGGGGAAGAACGTGCCGGACTGGGATTTGCCGTCATGCAGAGTTTTTGCGACAAGGTGTCTGTACGCTCCACCCCCGGGAAAGGAACCGCTGTCACACTTCAAAAAAATCTGCTTCGCAGGGTTCGCAGTCATGATTGACCGTCAGAGCTTTATCTCTGCCAATACCGGGCTGGTACATGCCTGCGCCCATCGCTTTCAAAGCCGCGGGATTGACTACGACGACCTGTTTCAGGCAGGCTGTATTGGTTTGATTAAAGCCGCCGACCGCTTTGATGAAAGCCGCGGCCTTCAATTTTCCACCTACGCCGTCCCCGTAATCCTGGGTGAAATCAAACGGCTCTTTCGCGAAAACAGCACGGTAAAAATAGCCCGCAGCCTGCGGGAGCTTTCTCTCAGGGCGCGACGGGAAAGCGAGGCCTTTTCTGCCAGAGAAGGACGTGCCCCCACTGTAAACGAACTGGCCGGTATTTTGCAGGTAGAACCCGAAGAGGCTGCATTGGCATTGGAGGCTGGTATGCCGGCCCTCTCTTTAACAAGCGGAGAAGATGAGGAGGAGTCACAAACGGATGTTCCAACCGATGCACCGGAAGAAGCCATTTCGGAAAGGCTGGCACTGGAACAGGCGCTAAAATCCCTGGAAGAAAAAGACCAGCAGCTGATTCAATCCAGATATTTTGGCCACAAAACACAGACAGAAACAGCACGTCAGTTGGGAATGACTCAGGTGCAGGTAAGCAGGAGAGAGAAAAAAATCCTGCAATTTTTACGCACTGCTTTGCTGTAGCAAAATAAAGCGGCAAATCGTTTTTTCCTTGACAAATCCGTATGGGAAACGGTATAATAAAAAACGCACAGGCGCTGCGGGGTTTGCCGCAACGCCTGATTTTGCTAATCCAGTTTTTTCAAGTCAAAAATTGTCTTCCCTGTAATTTGATTCAGCTATAGAAAGGAACGTTTCCCATGAGCCAAACCATTATCCCCGCAGATTACAACCCCTCCAAGGGCCTGACATTGTTTCAGACACAACAGGCTATTGACAAAATCAAGGTGAATTTTATTCAGAACCTGGAAGATGCATTGAACCTGACCCGTGTGTCTGCGCCGCTGTTTGTAGATGCTTCCTCCGGTTTGAACGACGATCTGAACAATGTGGAACGCCCTGTTTCCTTTGATATCCGGGAAACCGGCACCTGTGCACAGGTAGTCCACTCCTTGGCAAAGTGGAAGCGCTATGCGCTGTACCAGTACGGTTTTGAGCCGGGTTATGGTCTGGTTACCGATATGAATGCCATTCGCCGCGACGAAGATATGGATAACCTGCATTCCATCTATGTGGATCAATGGGACTGGGAGGCCATCATTCCTGATGGGAAACGCAATGTGGAATTTTTGAAGGATACTGTCCGCAAAATCGTAGGAGCAATCTGCTCTACTGCCGATATGCTGCGGGAAGAGTATCCAAGCTTGCATGTTCCCGTGCTGGATAAAGAGATTTCATTTATTACCACGCAGGAACTGGAGGATATGTATCCGGGCAAAAGCCCCAAAGAACGTGAAAACCTGTATGTGCGTGAACACAAAACCACCTTTTTGATGGAAATTGGCGATGTCCTGCACTCCGGGCACCGCCACGACGGCCGCGCTCCCGACTATGACGACTGGCACCTGAACGGCGACCTGCTGTTCTGGAACGAAGTATTGGACGCCGCCATGGAAGTTTCCAGCATGGGGATTCGTGTAGATGCCCACTCTATGGACTCCCAGCTCTCCAATGCCGGCTGCGACGACCGCCGGCGTTATCACTTCCATCAGATGGTTCTGGACAACATCTTGCCTCTGACCATTGGCGGCGGTATCGGACAGTCCCGCCTGTGCCTGTTGTTGTTGGGCAAAGCTCACATCGGTGAAGTACAGGTTTCCGTTTGGGATGACGAAACCCGTGCTGCCTGTGCTGCTTCTGGTGTAAAACTGCTGTAACTCTTATTCCGTTATGAAAGCAGGGGTTTTATGGATTTTATTCTGGAATTCCTCGGCGCACTATTGGAAGGTACTTTTGAAAACCATAAAATCCGGCTGTGGATAAAGCTGATTGTAATTTTCCTCTTACTTGCACTTTTTCTCGGCTTCATCTGGTACCCGGCAATCAGTGCTGACGACACAGAGTTCCTGCGTCCAATCATATTGACTGTTTTCATAACTGCCCTATTAATCGCATTGGCGATCGTTATGATCCGCCGGGACAAGAAATCGCATCGACATTCTTAAATTCTATAAAAAACGCCGCAGTGCAATGGGTTTTCCCCATACTCTGCGGCATTTTTTCATAATTACAATCCCTAGATGAATTTCCCGTGAAAATCCAGCAGTGTTTCTCCTTCTGTTATCAGCTCGCCCTGTTTATTTTCTGTCTCCTGCTCTATGTTTCTTTGTAGATATACCATATCCCGCAGCAATACGCCACCATCATAAATGGGATGGTCATAATAGTTAGTAAAAAAATCCGGGACGATATGGGAGCGTACAAACCCGCAGGCCTCATAAAAGGGAATCGTGGATGGGCTGTCTCCGGTTCCCACCTGTAAAATCCGATAACGATCCCTGTATTTCTCCGCTACAAAATCGATCATGGCTTTCCCCAAGCCTTTTCGCTGAAAGGCAGGGGCTACCGCCAGATTTTTGATTTCCAGCACACCATCCCCTTCATCAGTCACCACGCAAACAGCACATGGGCCGGCCTCTTCCATCACGTACATCTCGCCCCGTTCCAGGTACTGGTCTATCATGTTTTCCTGTTCATCCGCCATCAGCAAAAGAAGCAAATACCGCTTCTTCTCTTTCTCTACTCGATAAATTTTCATACAATCCCCCACTCGTTTTTCTGTAATCATAGCACGAACCCCCGCCAAAGGCAATTCCTGGCGGGGGTTCGTGCTATTTCAGAGTATTATTTCAAGAAGCCTTCCACAATGCGTGCTTCAGCTTCCTGTTCAGTCAGCCCCAGCGTGCGGAGCTTCAGAATCTGCTCACCGGCAATCTTGCCGATGGCAGCCTCATGAATCAGGCTGGCATCAATGTGGTTGGCTTCCAGCGCAGGCTGGGCCACCACAGTGCCATTCTCAGACAAAATAGCGTCACATTCGGAATGGCCGGTGCAGCGGGCATTGCCTTTGATGCAGGAATAAAACTCCTGATGGGAGCGGCCCTTGGCCACAGAACGGGACATCAGGTCAACACCGCAGTCCTCGCCTTCCATGGTCACATCAAAATCAGTGCGGGCAAACTCTTCCCCATCCGTCATCAAGCGTTCACGGACAACCAAACGGGCACGAGCTCCCACCACGCCGCTGGTCTTGCGGGTGGTGCGGTCTACGCCGCCCAGCTGTACTGTATCCATTTCCAGAGAGGAATCCTCTTCCAGATAGACATCTGTAATGGGGTCAATGCGCCGGGCGCCATTGCCTTTTCCGGTTCCCAGATGCTTTTCTCTATACACCACATGGGCGCCTTTTTTCACGAAAAAGCGGTGGATACCATTATGGCGGGCTTCCTCTTCGCCGTCACTATGAACGCCGCATCCGGCAACGATCACCACATCGGCACCTTCACCCACATAGAAGTCGTTATATACCAGGTCGTCTACGTTACTGTGGGTCACGCAGGCGGGAATATATACGGTTTCTCCCTTCGTACCGGGGGCAATGTGGATATCGATACCGGGAAGATCTTTTTTGGATGTAATCTGAATGTTCTTGGTGGACTGACGGCCGGCACAGCCTCCGTCTTCACGGATATTGAATGCGCCTTCAAAGCTTCCTTTAAAATCAGAAACCACGCGCAGCAGTTCTTCGGTTATTTTATTCATTCCAGTTCCTCCTTTCCCAAAGGACAGCGGGCAGCACGTTCATCTGCCAGAAGCTGCGGTAAAACTTCTTTACCGGGGCCGATCATACGGACACAACCGTCTGCTATGACAATAATTTCATCGGCAATGGACAGAATACGCTCCTGATGAGAGATGACCAGCAGGGTACCACTGCCCTGACGGCGCAGATTCTGGAAGGTTTCCACCAGACGGGAGAAGCTCCACAAATCAATTCCCGCTTCCGGCTCGTCAAAAATAGAGAGCTTTGCCTGACGGGCCAACACCGTAGCGATTTCAATCCGCTTGCTTTCGCCGCCGGAGAGGGAAGTGTTCATCTCACGGTCGATGTACTCGTTGGCGCACAGGCCCACCTGCCCCAGCAGAGCACAGAGTTTTTCCTCCGGCAGTTTTCCTCCAGCTGCCAGCTCCAGCAGATCGCGCACAGTCAGGCCTTTGAAGCGCACCGGCTGCTGGAAGGCATAAGCAATGCCTTTCTGCGCACGCTCGGTCACATCCAAGCCGGTGATGTCTTCTCCATCAAAAATAATTTTACCTTTCGAGGGAGATTCAATGCCTGCAACCAGCTTCGCCAGAGTTGTTTTGCCACCGCCATTGGGGCCAGTCACAACAATCAGCTTTCCCTCTGGAACAGTCACATCGATATCTTTTATAATCTCTTCCCCGCCGGGAATACTCCAGGCGAGATGTTCTATTTTCAGCATATGGACTTCCTTTCTCCGATATACCGGATTTTTCCTGTTTTCGCCTTTCTATTGTATCATTCTTTTTTCTATCCGTAAATATGTATTCTGCCGTTTCTTTTCTAATTTATACTAATTTAGTATACTTTATGACGAAAAAGAAGAGGAAGCCAGAAACAGCTTCCTGCTTCAGCAGAGGGTACACAGGGGCTTCTGCCCCTGTGTACTCGCAAATCGATAGTTTATTTTCCAGCATACAGGGCACGCATAGCATTCAGGATCGCAATCACAGATACGCCTACATCTGCAAAAACTGCCAGCCACATATTGGCCAATCCCAATGCGCCCAATACCAGCACAATCCCTTTCACTCCAAGCGCAAACACGATATTCTGCCGGACAATCCGCAGTGTTTTTCGCGCAATCCGCATAGCCAACGGGATTTTGGAAGGTTTGTCATCCATCAGTACAATATCGGCAGCTTCAATAGCAGCAGCTGAACCCATTGCACCCATGGCGATGCCGACATCAGCCCGTGAAAGGACCGGTGCATCGTTGATACCATCCCCTACGAACACCAAGCGTCCTTTTTCGTTTTTCCCTTCCAGCAGGGCTTCTACCCGCTCCACTTTTCCAGCAGGAAGCAGTTCTGTATAGACCTCTTCCATGCCAAGACGCTGGGCAGTATCTTCCCCCACTTCTTTGGCATCTCCGGTAAGCATGACGGTCTTCTTCACACCCAATTCTTTCAGCTGGGAAATGGTCTGGGCGGCATCTTCTTTCACTTCGTCCGAAATGACAATATGTCCTGCATATTGTCCATCAATGGAGACATGTACCAGGGTGCCAACCCGGTGACATTTATGACATTCACTTCCATATTCCGCCATCAGCTTCTGGTTTCCAGCACATACAGTTTTTCCGTCTACAACTGCACGTACACCTCGGCCAGAAAGCTCCTCTACCTCTGTCACGCGCCGGTTATCCAGTTCACAGCTGCAAGCTTCCCGCAAAGAACGTGCAATCGGATGGTCGGAATAACTCTCTGCCAGTGCAGCAGCTTCGAGCAGCTCCTCGGCCGCTGCATTTTGCGGGTGAACAGCAGTTACATGGAATACGCCGCGGGTCAGGGTACCGGTTTTGTCAAATACTACCGTGTCTGCATGGGCTAATGCTTCCAGATAATTTCCGCCCTTTACCAGAATTCCCTGTCGGGAAGCTCCGCCAATTCCGCCAAAAAAGCTCAGCGGTACAGAAATCACCAACGCGCAAGGGCACGAAACGACCAGGAAAACCAGCGCACGGTTAATCCAGTCGCTCC
Source organism: Candidatus Gallacutalibacter pullistercoris (assembly GCA_018710915.1). Lineage (GTDB taxonomy): Bacteria > Bacillota > Clostridia > Oscillospirales > Acutalibacteraceae > Heritagella_A > Heritagella_A pullistercoris. Next base: position 1,606 of record DVIY01000055.1, on the reverse strand, counting down.
AGTTACCGGCAAACAGTGGGGGAACTACGCCCAGCAGCACCGCAGCTATTACCACCACCGGCGTATACCAGCGGGCAAATCGAGTGATAAAGCTCTCATATTTTGCTTTACGGGCACTGGAGTTTTCCACCAATTCCAAAATTCGCGATACGGTAGAATCTCCATACTCACTGGTGACCTTTACATGAAGCAGACCACTCTGGTTTACACATCCACTGATAACCGCATCACCCGGCGCGACAGTCCTGGGCAATGATTCACCGGTTAAGGCTGCCGTATTCAGTGTAGAAGTACCGTCGGTCACAATGCCATCCAGCGGAATACGCTCACCCGCTTTTACAACGATGATATCCCCTACAGCGACCTCTTCGGGGTCAACCTGTACCAGCACACCGTCGCGCTCCACATTTGCCCAATCCGGGCGAATATCCATCAATGAGGCAATCGAGCGGCGGGAGCGGTCCACCGCGAAATCCTGAAAGAGCTCTCCAATCTGATACAGCAGCATTACCAGCACGCCTTCAGGATATTCCCCGATACAAAACGCCCCCACTGTTGCCAGCGCCATCAGAAAGTTTTCGTCAAACACCTGCCCATGCAGAATGTTGCGCACTGCGTGCCACAGCACATCCCAGCCCACCAGTGCATAAGGAACCACGAAAGCCAACAGCCGCCAAAAACCTTCCAAAGGAAGCAGCGCTGCCACTGCAAGCAGGATTGCCGCTGCAAAAATACGAACCAGAACCCTTTTCTCTTTCTTTTTCATAAAAGCTCACCCCTCTCACTGGAAAGCTTACAAAATAATCCGGCAATCCGGCTCTACACGCCGGCAAATTTTAATAGCCTGCTGCAAAATCGATTCAAACCGGCTGTCTTCAGCTTGCAGTATCATTTTCTGCGTCAGAAAATTAACGGTTACATTTTCAACCCCTTCAATTTTCCGGATGGCATCTTCCATCTTGCGGGCGCAGTTCGCACAATCCAGTTCTTCCATGCGGTATACTTTTCTCATATGCTTTTCCTCCTGAAATAATACTTCCACAGAATATCTGATTTTATATTATTCTCCCAGATGCTCCATTCCCTGATCGATAATCCGACGCACATGATCGTCATCCAGCGAATAGAATACATTTTTTCCTTCTTTACGGAACTTCACCAGTTTATTGCTCTTCAACACCCGCAATTGATGGGAGACCGCTGTCTGCGTCATTCCCAACACCTGTGCGATATCGCATACACAAAGCTCCGATTCAAACAATGCATACAAAATTTTAATCCGGGTAGAATCTCCGAAAACCTTAAAAAGCTCCGCCAAATCATACAGAAGCTCTTCCGGTGGCATATCCGCGTTAACCTTCTGTACTGCACCTTCATGAATTTGCGTCAGTTCACAGCACTCTGCTTCAGATGGGCCCATAATTGAACATCCCTTCATATGAATATCTATTCATATATTATGCCTGTTTTTTTCTTTTGTCAATAGGCTTTTGGATTTTTTCAAAAAATTTAATCCAATTCATCTGTTTTCTGCCGGTGCAAACACAAACAGACCTGGATACGGTATTCTTCAGACCACTCACCCAATAATGCCAATGCACTTTCA
>DVIY01000005.1 GCA_018710915.1 Candidatus Gallacutalibacter pullistercoris | reverse complement strand
AAATACCCGATAAGCGCCCCCACGATACACTGAAGGACACGCATGGGAAAAAGGTCTATGCGCTGGACCGCAGCGCAGGAGATGATGAAGGTCGCATTGGCAAGGGTGCAATTGAGCGGCGCAAATGTGTGCTTATAATTTAGCGGCAGACCAATTGCAATAGCAAAACAGCAGGATGCGACGATCAAAACACCGTCAGAAATGGGCAGCGCAAAATATTTGCAGGGGAAGATGAACGCCAACACCAGGATGCCCTGTATGAGTTGTGCTAAGATCCTGCGTACCGCATACAGAATATTCCCGCGATATCCACGATCTACATACAAGCAAAGGTTAGCGGTAACTGCTGTTGTGGGGGTGTAGATATCACCGATCGCCCAGGAAAAAAACGTTGCTAGGACAGTACATACCATCAGTTTGACGATCAGGGCGCGCTGTGATTTTGTTATGGTGATATAGGATCTTATTAACTTCACTTCCTGCCGTGCTCCGCGAGATATTTGTTGCTTGGAAGACGGATTCGAGGACAAGTCATGTCCCGGATTTCCGCATATTGTCAGATAGACAATACCATTTTACCACATCGTTGCAGATATGGAAGACCACTGCGCGAATTATATTTTTCGGCGGAATTGCTGGACAAGTTTGTAGGCTTGGGCTGCACCTGTCAATAGTTGCAGGATGAGCACCCGTTTTTCTCATCACATACGCTCAAAACCGCCGCGCAGTAAATTTCTGATTCAGGAGATGTTTGATATGCCGAAAGAAATTGCTTTTGGAATGGATATCAAAAGGCAGTTGATGCACGGAATCCATCAGGTTGGGGATACGGTTGGCCCTACATTGGGCCCGAAGGGACGAAACGTAGTACTACCGGGTGACGAAAAGCCGCTGATTACCGGCAGCGGTTTTTCAACGGCTAGAAAAATAGAATTGGAGGATTCTTTTGAGAATGTCGGTGCAAGCCTTTTAAGTTTCTCAACGAATTAGAGAAGTTCTGATTTTTCTGATCAAATAAAACGCATAGCTGGTTGCCAAATAACCGGCTATGCGTTTTGTATCCCGGGAAAAATCGGAGCGGCAGAAAGGAGAGCAGAGCCTGTTTTGCGCAGAGGGCGGGAACATGGCTGCCCATTGCTGACGCAATGGTGGAAAACGGAGAGGTGCAGATGGTACAGGGGGATAAGATTATAGAAATCGCACGGCAGCGCGGCTTTATGCCGGATTTGCAGCAAATAGAGCGTGAGGCCTGGCAAATGTGCAGGGAGTGGCTGCATCGAAAAGCGTATGCTGCCATGATGGGAGTTTGTTTTTCAGAAATGGAAGGGATCGAGGAGACGCCGGAAAATCTTTTCGCGCATTTTCGGCAGGAGGCCCTGCAGGAAGCCGGATTCCGATGGATCGTCCAGGATCTGACGGCAAAAAAGCTTCTGTCGATTTCGCCGGAGGAACTGGAACAAGAGGCAAAAAAGGTTGCGCAGCGGCAGCATGTGACGACGGATGCGGTAAAAGAGCTCCTTGGAGAAGATCTTAATGCGCTAAGACGGGATTTAATGGAGCGCAAGACTCTGGCATGGATAGGAGAAGAGAAGATGCAGCCATCCGCTGAATAAGCGGAATACTCCGGTGGAATACCCCTAAGAAAGAAACTCTCTCTGACCCTCTGGGGGAATGCCACGGCGTGACCAGCAAGTCCGCAATCGTTAGGGGAAACCGCCCTTGGATTGCTCTACAGTGCAGCGGTACTGTAATGAGATCCAGATAGAGTTCCTGAATCGAGGATGAAAAAAGGTATCGCGAAGATCGTGCAAATGGAAAGCACAATCTTCCCGGTACCTTTTTCGGAATTGGTTTTACCTGCTTCACTTCCTCTACCTATTCAGGGCTTCAATGGTCCATAGAAATAAGAGGCAGTCGCCCCGCCGTCGATGAGGAAATCTGCGCCGGTGATAAAGGCGCCTTTTTCGCTCATCAGCAGTTCCGCCACATTGGCCACCTCGTCCGCTGTACCGGCTCGTCCGGCAGGGCACTTGGCAAACATATTCTTGTAGAAGTCTCCGCGAGGGCCGTTGAACTCGTCAATCGCCAGCGGTGTAACGATGATGCCAGGGGAGATGGAGTTGATCCGGGCACCCTTTGCTCCCCACTTGACGGACTCTGCCATCACATGCTTTTCATTGCACCGCTTGGCCAGCTGGTAAGCGTGCAGCGTATCCCGGATATTCTCCGGCTGAAGTAGCGGTAATTTCAGAAGTTCCTCAGTGGGGGTGCAGGCCAGCTGCTCATCTTCCTCCGGGGTAAGCTGCTTCATCCGATGACCAGACTGACTGGAAATAGTTACACCCACGCCGCCGGGGGCGATCACCTTGCCGACCTCCTCCAGCAGAACAGCAGTCCCATACAGGTCCACCTTTAAAATCGCCTCGACAGGGGCCTGGCTGGGAGAGACGCCGGCGGCATTCACCAGCATGGTGATGTCACCGTACTTCTGCGCCTTGGCAATGATGTTCCGAATCGACGCCCGGCTGGAGAGATCCATCTCCACCGGCGCCACATCAAACCCGGCGTCGCTCATAGTCTTGGCGATGGCTTGAGCGTTCTCGGGCTTTTTATCGCCGATCATGATCTTCATCCCGTAACCCATCCGGCGGGCAATGGCCATGCCGATCTGGCCCGCACCGGTCAAAAGCATAACTTGTTTCATAATAATCTCCTTTCCCTGCCTGCTCTTTTCCTTTTAGAGAAGGGCTTTTACCTTCTGCGTCCACATCTCGACTTCAGTTTCAGGTGTTTCCAGATGGTCCCCGCCGTTAGAATCAAATTTCACCTGCATATCACAAGTAACCTTGGCATCACGACAGGCAGCGGCAATGTCCTCCAGCACATGGCCCGGCCATCCAGCATGGGTCTGAAACGGCACAACGATTTTTCCGTTCCAGTTCTGCTGGTGCAGGAATGTAAGGACTGCGGGAGCCATGGTGTACCACCAGGTCGGCGTGCCAACGACAATTACATCATAGTTCCGAATATCAATATCCAGCGGCTTGATCTCCGGCTTGTAACCGCGCCGGACTTCCTCCTGGCCTTGCTGCACCACATTGACTGGCTTGCCGTATTTGCGGCAGACCTCGTAGCATTTGCGGCTCTCAACGGCGGGGTCCTCATAGTCCAGATAGTTGAACTGGATCTGGACTACCTCCACCTGGGGGTACTCGGTCAGAATCTGCTCCAGCACCTCTGCCCGGTCATGGAAAGAGATCCCGAAGTGACGGATTTTGCCTTCTGCCTTCAACTCCAGTGCCGTCTCATAGGCTCGGCATTTCTTGAAATAGTTGAAATTGTCTGCTCCTTGGGCGTGCATCAGATAGAAGTCAAAATAATCCACACCGCAGGCTTCCAACTGGCTCTGAAACAGCGGGCGGATGTCGTCCTGTTTTTTGAAGAAAAAGTTGGTGAGCTTATCTGTAAGGATATACCGGTCACGGGGATAGCGGCTGGTCAGGCAGGTTTTCAAAGCGCCCTCGCTCTTGCCGTTCAGATAGCCATGGGCCGTGTCAAAGTAGTTGAAGCCGTTTTCCAGAAAGGCGTCCACCATTCGGCAGGTCTGTTCTGTATCTACTTCGCCGTTTTTCATAGGTAGGCGCATACACCCAAAGCCAAAATTCTTTTTGATGTTTTCCATGCTGTGTTCCTCCTCACATCTGTTTGCCCATCTCATAAGCCTGGGCATAAGCCGGGTGCTGATAGACATCCCCCTTGTCCCAGGTGCCGGTTCCATAGATCACACCGGCTTCTTTCGCGTCCGGCAGACAGCGCAGAAATCCCCGGAATGCTGCCAGAGTTTCATCCCCGGCTTCATGCTGAGGATCGGCAGCTGTAATAATAAAGTAAAACTGCTTGCTTGCAATCGCTTTGTGGTTTACAAGACAGCGGTCAATCAGCATCTTCATCTGACTGCATACAGAATAGAAGTACACCGGAGATGCCAGTACAATAATATCGGCAGCTACCAGCTTAGGAAAAATTTCTGCCATATCGTCTTTGATAGCGCAGACATGGTTCTCCATGCAGGCGTAACAGGCCCGGCAGGGGGACAACCGCTTATCCTGCAGACTTACTTTTTCCACCTCATGTCCAGCCTCCACTGCACCTTTGGCAAATTGGTCACAAAGCACATCGGAATTACCTTCCTTTCGGGGACTGGAACTAATAATCAGAACTTTCATAGCCGGATCTCCTTTTAATTGGTCTGATTTTATTATAAAAATCCCCGTTGGCTCAATCAATTTGAGTTTCAACCGCATTTGATAAGTTTAACTTATATGAAAAAGCTGCCCTCGCCAAACGAGAGCAGCCATAAAGCAGACCGGAAAACTATTCAAATTTATGTTTTAGAATATCCGCAAACTCCTCCACATAATAACCAGAGTTGTCCTTTTTCCAGAACAGACAGTAGTTGCGGGTAATCTGCTCCTCTCCGCGACATAGGGGAACGCGGCGAATAGAAGTACCAAAGGCAATAGCCGGGCCGCTGCCTTCCACGGGCAAAAAGCCCTGTCCGCTGATAACCTTCATGCGCGCTTCCTCCAGATTTTCCGCATAGAGGATCTCACTTTGAATCCCGATAATAGTTTGGTAGAACTCTTTTTCAGTGGCTTGCTGTTCTTTGGACGCCACTAAAATGCAGGGAATATTTTTGAGTTCCTGTACGGTAACAGAAGAAAGCTCTGCCACAGGGTTTCGGGC
>DVIY01000004.1 GCA_018710915.1 Candidatus Gallacutalibacter pullistercoris | reverse complement strand
AACCTCTTCCAACAGTTCTATTCCATGGTAGATACGATTATTGTTGGACGCTTTTTAGGGAAAGAGGCACTGGCTGCTGTAGGTTCCACCGGCTCGCTGAATTTTTTGATTATCGGATTCTGCCTGGGATTGTGCAGCGGTTTTGCAATTCCCGTTTCTCAGCAATTCGGTGCTAAAAATTTTGATTCTCTGCGGCGCTTTGTCGGAAATATCATATGGTTAACCGCTGGAGCCTCTGTCTTCTTTACTGTTGTGACTGTATTGTTGTGCCGCCCCATGCTGGAATGGATGAATACTCCTTCCGATATTATCGACCAAGCATACCTTTATATCGTCATTATCTTTGCTGGAATTCCTGCAATCTTTCTATACAATATACAGGCTGCCCTATTACGGGCTTTGGGGGACAGCCGTACCCCGGTCATCTTCCTGGTTATTGCTTCTTTTCTTAATATCGGCTTTGACTTGTTGCTGGTACTGGTTATCCCACTGGGAGTTGCAGGTGCTTCTGTCGCTACGGTTCTAGCCCAGCTGCTGTCCGGAATCGCCTGCTTTATCTTTATCGTAAAAAAATTCCCTATGCTCCATATTTCCCGTCATGACCTGAAATTCAGTCGGGAACATGCTGCGGGGCTTTGCTCAGTGGGAATCCCTATGGGTCTGCAATCCTCCATCACCGCAGTAGGCAGTATCCTGCTGCAAACATCGGTCAACAGCCTGGGCTCTACTATTGTTGCTTCGGTTACTGCCGCCAGCCGCCTGTACATGTTTTTTGCCTGCGCTTTTGATGCTATGGGAATTGCCATGTCTACCTATGGCGGGCAAAATATTGGCGCCAGAAAAATTGACCGGCTCTCTCCGGGGCTTCGCGCCGGTATGATTATCGGAAGTGCCTATTCCATTATTGCATTGATTATTGTTTTCTTTTTTGGAAAGCCACTCGTTACGTTGTTTGTAGACAGCTCTGAGGTAGAGATTATTGAAAACGCTTACCAGTTTATGTTAATCTGTGCTTCTTTCTTCATCCCGTTAGCCGGGGTAAACATTTTCCGACTGCTGATCCAGGGAATGGGGTATAGCAAAATGGCAATTTTTGCCGGCGTATGCGAAATGTTTGCCCGTGGTTTGACAGGATTATTCCTGGTCCCTGCTTTTGGATTTATTGCTGCCTGCTTTGCCAGCCCCATCGCATGGGTTATGGCAGATTTATTCCTTGTTCCAGCCTATTTTTACATTATGCGCAATCTAAAAAAATGGGGAACCATGTAAATTTCAACATATCTGTTATTTATGCCGGATTTTTCGCTGGAAAAATCCGGCATTTCTGTACATCTATGTAAAAAAGTGTTATACTGATGCTATGATTTGAAAAAAGGAGCGTATATCATGGATACCATGAAAGCCCTGGTTTATGAAGAAGGCGGTTCTGCCCGTCTGACAGACCGGCCTGTACCGGTTTTGCAGGATGAATCCGATGCAATTGTCCGTGTCACGATGTCTACCATCTGCACCAGCGATCTGCATATTCTGCACGGCGCTGTGCCTCGTGCAAAACCAGGTACTATTCTGGGACATGAATTTGTAGGCGAAGTCGTAAAGACAGGAAATTCTGTAAAAAAATTCCACCCTGGTGACCGGGTGGCTGCCAACTGTATTACTTTTTGCGGCGACTGCTGGTTCTGCCGCCGTGGCTTTATCAATAATTGTAAAAAAGGCGGCTGGGAGCTTGGATGCCGCATCGACGGCTGTCAGGCGGAATACGTCCGCGTTCCTTTTGCCGATACCGGGCTGTCAAAAATTCCTGATACTGTATCGGATGAAAACGCACTGTTTACCGGCGATATCCTTTCCAGCGGGTATTTTGGTGCAGAGCTTTGTGAGCTGCGTCCCGGAGACACACTGGCTGTTATTGGTGCTGGCCCGGTTGGGCTATGTGCGATGGAATGTGCCCGGCTGTTCGGCGCTGCCCGTGTGATCGCCATTGACCGGGATTCTGCACGCCTTGCACTGGCCAAAGAGCTGGGACTGGCAGATGAAACCATTCTGGTTCCGGATGAAGATGCCGAAGCGCGCGTACTTGCTTTGACAAAGGGGCGCGGCGCCGATGGTGTGGTAGAGGCTGCGGGCGGAGAAGACACCTTCACTCTGGCCTGGAAAATCGCACGGCCCAACAGCGTGGTGGCGTTGGTAGCAATGTATGAATCCACACAGAGTTTGCCTTTGCCCGACATGTATGGAAAAAATTTAATCTTCAAAACCGGCGGCGTTGATGCAACCCATTGTGAAGAGCTTCTGCAATTGATGGCTGCCGGGATGTTGCGGACAGACTTTCTCATCACACATAAAGCTCCTTTGAATGACATTCTGGAAGGATACCGCGTATTTTCACAGCATCTGGACGGATGTATGAAATGGGCGGTGACTCCTTTTGAAAGACATCGTGAATAGAGATTTACCATTTTCATCAGAAAGGATTGAAATAAATCGTGTTTGGCAAGAAAGCTAAAAAGAACGACCTGTTCGGCAACCGGGTAGACCCTGACTGCCGGTACTGCGTTCATAACAGTGCTGCAGAGGAAGAAGGGGTATTTTGCGCCCTCCACCAGGACCCAGGTGGTTCCCCTGCCTGCCGGCATTTTTCTTATGACCCGCTTAAACGCACACCCAAAAACCTGCCGCCCCTGCCGAATTTTGATCCAAAGGATTTTTCGCTATGAAGGCGTCTTTTTATAACGGATGTACTGCATGGCTGAACCGCACGCCCCGGCGTTCAGTTTTTTTCCGTGTGCTCTTTCGGCTGCTGCCGATAGTCACAGCTGTTTCTTATCTGCTTATGCTGGTGGGGCTGTTCTGGCTGCATCGGGAAAAGTTTTTGCTGTTTTTCGGGGTACCAGCTTTTGTTTTTCTGTCGGTAACGATTTTGAGAAAGGCACTGAATATCACCCGGCCTTATGACCAGATGGATTACACGCCTTTTTTGCCTGCGGACAAGGGAAAAGGCAAAAGTTTTCCAAGCCGCCATACAGCCAGTGCGGCAGCGATTGCCTGCGCGTTTTTTTACCTCTCCCCACTCCTTGGCTGTGTATTCTGGATATTAGCCGTGTGTGTAGCTGTTTCCCGCGTTGTTTCGGGGATGCACACGTTTGCCGATGTGATTGCCGGAATTCTCTTTCCTCTTCCTTTTGCATTGCTCTATTTGCTGTGAAGCTGTTCCTGCCAGTTTTGACGATATTCAGATGGTGTGTACAGCGTGATTTTTTTAAACACAACTGCAAAATACTGACTGCTTCCGAAGCCTAGCTCCTGCGCCGTGCGGGTAATGCTTTCTCCCTTTTGCAGCATGCGTTTGGCCTCTCGAATTTTGAGCTGATTGATATACTCCCGTGGTGTCATACCCGTTTCCTGCTTAAAACGCACCTTGAAGCGGGAAAGCGAAAGCCCTGCACACTGCGCAAGTGATTCCAGCATAATTTCTTCACAGAGGTTCTGCCTGATATATGTAACCGCTGCCGCTACTTCATCTGACAATTCGAGGGCCGCTGCCCGTTCCTGCAAGAAAATTCCGTGCAGAAAACAGGACAGCAGGCTTCGTCCATAAGCCCTGTGCACGGTATCCGATGAAGCAATATTCCAAAAGCTTTCTGCAAACCAGCGGCGTAATTCTTCTCCACAATACAATACCCGCTGTGAAATCGACTGTAACTGCCGGCAAAGCTGCCCAGATGCTTCACCGTCCAGATGCAGAAAGTTTTCGGTGTGTGCAAGTTCCAACTGTATCCAGTAAATTTCAGAGACATTCTGCGGTTCTCCGCCGCTGCTGTGTTCTTCACCCGGAAAACTGATGAACACATTCCCTCCGGAAAGTGGATAGGTACGCCCATCCACTGTATAACTCTGGTTTCCACGCACCAGCAATACCAGTTCTAAACACCCCGGATGCACATGCCTTTCCAACGGAGAAACGGCCCGAACATTCAGGCTGTGCCCAAATACCTGTACGCCCGGGATATGATGCTGTTCAGGGGTGAGCACCTGCCGGTTTTCTCCCCACCAGTATTCTTCTGTAATTGGTTCTGTCATGGTTTTTCCTCATTATGTTCAATTTCGTATTGAATACAGAATTGAAAGCAATACGATTTTGAATATAGTATACTATAAAACAGAATTAAACGCACCTGTTCGGTCAAAATCAGGTGACAAATTTTGAAAGGATGACCTTCATGACTTCACGTGAGCTGGTATTGGCAACCTTAGAGTTCCGCAATACCGAAGGCCGCGTTCCCCGCGACTTGTGGACACTCCCCTGGGCACATCAAAACTATCCTGAACAGATGAAAAAAATCAACGCCGATTTTCCGGTTGATTTTGGCGGCCCTGAAATCCATCTTTCTGAACCGCTGGTCATGGACAAAGGTGATCCGTATGAGCCGGGGCAGTATACCGATTCCTGGGGCTGTGTCTTCACCAATATTCATCGCGGCGTAATCGGCGAGGTGAAAGACCCGCTGGTGCTGGATGACGATTGGGAAGATGTAGGCAAGGTTCATATTCCGGAAGAATGGCTCAGCTTTGATATCGACACGGTAAATGAGTCCTGCAAAAAAAGCGATAAATTCATCTCCTGCGGCGCCTGCCCCCGTCCCTTTGAACAGCTGCAGTTTATCCGCGGTACCGCTGAACTGTATATGGACTTGATGGATCCGCCGCGTAAAATGATGGAATTCATGGAAAGAATGCATGATTTTTACTGCCGTCTGCTCACCAAGTGGGCACAGACCGATGTGGATTGCCTGAACTTTATGGATGATTGGGGTTCACAGCAGAACCTGCTGATTAGCCCTGCTCTCTGGAAAGAATTTTTCATGCCCATGTACCGTGACTATATCGATATCGCCCACAAATATGGCAAGAAAATCTTCATGCACTCCGATGGTCATATTCTTTCCATCCTTCCCAGCTTAATCGATTTGGGTCTGGATGCTATTAACTCCCAGATTTTCTGTATGGGTGTGGAAAACCTGGAGCAGTTCCGCGGCAAAATTACCTTCTGGGGCGAAATTGACCGTCAGCATCTGTTGCCGAACGGCACACTGGAAGACATCGACCATGCTGTAGAATCGGTATACAATACTCTTTGGCAGGATGGCGGCTGCATTGCACAGTGCGAATTTGGCCCTGGCGCAAAACCCGAAAATGTTTATCGCGTATTTGATCGTTGGAACCAGATGCGCTGAATAAAAGCAAAAAATTCCCGAAGCTTTGAAAGCTTCGGGAATTTTATTTATTATCGAAATTCTTCCAATGAACCGGAAAAAATCACCCAGGTCAAAATATTGGCCGGAAAAGAAGAACGTGCTTCATTATATTCCGCCGCCTGCTGATTATACCGGCTGCTTTGGATTGCAGCCTGCGCTTCTTCAAAGTCCTGATAAAATTCATTATTATCAGAAAGATTCAGTGCAGAAGCGACTGCATTGAACGACCCACTTAACAGGCTGTTTGCATCAAACTGTTCCGAGGGGGAATCCGCATTGCGAAGAGCCTCTACATCTTCTTTCAGCCGCGTGAGTACAGCTTCCTCTACCTGGCCTTCAGCAAGGCCGATCAGTCCGTTGGAAGCTTCAATGCGGCGATCCAGTTGTGACTGAATTCCATAAGCAGAACGATAGTATTCATCCGTCAATTCTTTCCTCATCGTATAAAAAGAACGATTTATTCCAATCAGGATTGAAAATACAATCAAAACGATCATCATCAAGATCGCTATACTGCGTTTTTTAAGACTTGCTTTCAAGGGGATTCCTCCTTTGGGAAAGGGTTAAGCCTGCGGTACAGTGGTAGAAGCGTTACGGATTTCCAGCAGTTTCTGTTTCAGTTCACCCTCAATGCGTCCCAGCTCGGCTTCCGCTTCGCGGCGCTTCTGACGGCCTTCTTCCTGAATATGTGCCACTTCGTCCAGTGTAGAAATCAATTGTTCATTCGTATGCTTGAGGGTTTCAATATCAACGATGCCGCGCTCAGATTCCTTCGCAGCCTGAATAGAGCCCATTTTCAGGGCGTCTGCATTCTTGCGCAGCAGGTCATTGGTCATATCGGTAACAGCGCGCTGTGCTTCGATTGCCTGGGTAGAATGAGCAATGCCCAGCGCCAGCACCATCTGGCTCTTCCACAGCGGGATGGTATTCACCAGAGAAGACTGGATCTTCTCCGCCATGATTTTATCGTTGTTCTGTACCAGCCGAATCTGCGGGCCCATCTGGATGGACACCATGCGGGTCAGTTCCAAATCATGCAGCTTCTTTTCAAAGCTCTGGCACATAGCGTCCATATCATTCGCTGCCTGTGCGTCCTCAGGAAGACCCGTTCTCTTTGCTTTTTCCACCATGGGCGGCAGTACAGTGGTTTCGACTTCATGCAGCTTTTTCTTGCCAGCCAGAATATACATGGAGAGCTCTTTGAAATAGGAGAGGTTCATCTCGTACATTTTGTCCAACATGGCGATGTCTTTCAGCAGCTGCACCTGATGATTCTCGAGCACTGTGCAGATCTTATCGACATTGACTTCGGCTTTGTCATATTTGGCTTTCATACTGGAAAGTTTATTGCCAGTCTTTTTGAAGAAGCCCAGAAAACCTTTTTCCTCTTCTTC
>DVIY01000054.1 GCA_018710915.1 Candidatus Gallacutalibacter pullistercoris | reverse complement strand
ATTTGAAAAAAGTCATGAATATTTCAAGATAAGCTTATGCATATTTGCTAAAAATAAAGAAAAAAATACTTGTGTTTATAAAATTTTATTTTGTAAGTATTTGTAATTAAAAGATAAAATGGCTATTTTACAGACGATAATTATATAATTTTGAGTTATGTAAAAAAAGCAACAGCAATAGAAAAACAACAGTTTCTGTTATTTTTCCACACGGAAAACATACAGTCCTGTTGTTTTTTTGTTTGCAGACTTTAAACGGGGCACCCGGCACGAGTGAAAATGTCTGTAGCACTCTTCATTTCATTTGCATTTGGTTCGGAAATTTGAGAAAGTGTAAATGGGATGCCCAATGCTTCCCATTTATAGGCCCCCATTTTATGAAAAGGAAGGAGCTCGATTTTTTTGATACAGGAAAATTGGCTGAGGAAATTGGCCAGCTTCTCCAGCTTTTGCACATCTAATGTAATCCCAGGCACACATACATGGCGGATCCATACCGGCTTTTTGACTTCTTCACACCACTGCAAAAGGCGAAGTGCATTTTCATTGCCCATTCCGGTCAGATTCTTACACTCTTCTGAATCGAATGCTTTGATATCCAGCAGCAGAAGATCTGCCAATTCCAGCGCTTCCTGGCATTTTTCCATCGGTACCGCACCGCTGGTATCCACCGCCGTGTGAAATCCCTGTTCTTTGCAAAGCTGAAGAATGGCTGCAGCAAATTCCGGCTGCATCAACGGCTCTCCGCCGGAAAGGGTCACACCGCCGGAGCGAATGAAGTTGCGGAAAGGCAGGATTTTTTCCACCACTTCTCCTGCGGTTGTGGAAGTTCCGTCGGCACAGTCCCAGGTGTCGGGGTTGTGGCAATAGGCGCAGCGCAGCAGGCATCCCTGCAAAAATACAACGTAGCGGATTCCGGGGCCATCCAGCGCACCAAAGCTTTCTACCGAATGAATTCGCCCAGTGATTTCTGCAATATTTGACATGATAAGTCATCTCCTTTTGAGAAAATGTGAAAAATGCGCCCCGGCTTTTGGCTGGGGCGCACAGATTTTCAACAGAATTAGAAATGGTCGTGGAAAGTACGGCTGATTACGTCCAGCTGCTGCTCGCGGGTCAGCTTGATGAAGTTTACCGCATAGCCGGAAACGCGGATGGTCAGCTGGGGATATTTTTCCGGATGGTCCATAGCGTCCAAGAGTACCTCCCGGTTCATCACATTAACGTTGATGTGGTGGCCGCCTTCCATAAAGTAGCTGTTGAGCAGCTGGGCCAGATTTTCTTCCCGGGTTTCCTCCTCGCGGCCCAAAGCGCCGGGCACAATAGAGAAAGTATAGGAAATACCGTCTTCGCTGTAATCATAGGGCAGCTTGGCAACACTCATCATGGAAGCTACGCAGCCGCTGCTGTCGCGGCCATGCATCGGGTTAGCTCCGGGAGCAAAGGGCTCGCCGCGCTTGCGACCGTCCGGAGTAGAACCAGTGTGCTTGCCATACACCACGTTGGAAGTGATGGTCAGGATAGACATGGTGGGACGGCTGCCGCGATAGGTGCGGCACTTCTCCAGTTTACCCATGAATCTCTTGACGATATCCACGGCAATTTCATCCACGCGGGGATCGTTGTTGCCGAACTTCGGGAAATCGCCCTCAATCTCGTACTCCTTCACCAGGCCGGTTTCGTCGCGGACGGGGTGAACCTTGGCGTACTTGATAGCGGACAGGCTGTCAGCTGCCACAGAAAGACCGGCAATACCGCAGGCCATGGTGCGCAGTACCTGCTGGTCATGCAGGGCCATCTGAATCTTCTCATAGCAATACTTGTCGTGCATATAGTGAATGATGTTCAAAGCATTGACATACAGGCTGGCCAGCCAGTCCATCATCACGTCGAACTTCTTCATTACATCATCATAGTCCAGCGTACTGCCGCGCACAGCCAGCAACTCGGGGCCGACCTGATCGCCGCTGATTTCGTCCCGGCCGCCGTTGATGGCGTACAACAGGCACTTTGCCAGGTTGGCGCGGGCGCCGAAGAACTGCATCTGTTTGCCCACTCGCATAGCGGAAACACAGCAGGCAATCGCATAGTCGTCGCCAAACTTCTTGCGCATCAAATCATCGCTCTCATACTGGATAGAGGAAGTCTCGATGGACATCTTGGAGCAGAAGTTCTGGAAGTTCTTGGGCAAACGGGGGCTCCACAGAATAGTCATGTTGGGTTCGGGAGCCGGGCCCAGATTGGTAAGGGTGTGGAGGTAACGGTAAGAGTTCTTGGTGACCATGTGGCGGCCATCGGTTCCGATGCCGCCGATGGATTCGGTGACCCAGGTGGGGTCGCCTGAGAACAGCTGATCGTATTCGGGGGTACGCAGGAAACGGACCAGGCGCAGCTTCATAACAAACTGGTCAACCATCTCCTGGATTTCCTCTTCGGTGTAACGGCCATTTTCCAGGTCACGCTGTGCATAAATGTCCAGGAAAGTGGAGGTGCGGCCCAGAGACATAGCAGCGCCATTCTGCTCTTTTACAGCGGCCAAATAACCGAAGTACAGCCACTGGATGGCTTCTTTGGTGTCCTGTGCGGGCTTGGAAATATCAAAACCATAGCTTTCACCCAGACGCTGGAGCTTTTTCAAAGCACGAATCTGCTCGGCCACATCTTCACGGCGGCGAATTGCGTGGGTATCCATCACGTCATAGGTCAGGCCATCCAAGTCAGCCTGCTTGGATTTGATGAGGAATTCGGTGCCATACAGAGCCACACGGCGGTAGTCACCGATAATACGGCCGCGGCCATAAGCATCCGGCAGACCGGTGATGATGTGGCTGTGACGGGCTTTTTTGATGTCAGGAGTATAAACGTCAAACACACCGTCATTGTGGGTCTTACGATATTTGAAAATTTCTTCGACTTTTGGGTCCATCTTGCGGCCGTAAGCTTCCAGAGACTTTCTCACCATGCGGATGCCGCCAAAGGGCATGATGGCACGCTTCAGGGGAGCATCGGTCTGCAAACCGACAATAACTTCTTTATCCTTGTCAATATAACCGGGTGCATAGGCATCGATATCGCTGATGGTAGAAGCGTCTACATCCAGTACACCACCTGCCTGGCGTTCTTTTTCCAGCAGAACCTTTACTTCCTCCCACAACTCACGGGTGCGCTGAGTAGGGGGAGTCAGGAAGCTCTCGTCCCCATCATAAGGGGTATAATTGCGCTGGATAAAATCCTGCACATCAACGGTATGGCTCCAATGTCCGGGAATAAAATCTTTCATATTTCCTCTTCCTTTCTCCTGCTATAGCAGGAAACAGCTGCCTTTTACAGCGTTTGTTTTCGGTTGGGCCAAAAAGCCCGCCCGTAAGGGGAAAACAGAACGTACAACAATCAATAGCCAAAAACGCCCATCATGGATTCATCGTTTTCAATCCAATCCAAAACGGGAATCACTTTATAATTCTGCTCGTCCAGCCGTACCACGACCCGGATGATACCGGCATTGATGATGAGACGTTTACACATGGAACAGGAGGAAGGGTTTTCCACATAATTACCGGAATGTGCATCTTTGCCCACCAGATAAAGCGTTCCGCCAATCATTTCTTTGCGGGAAGCGCTGATAATGGCGTTTGCTTCTGCGTGGACAGAACGGCACACTTCGTATCGTTCTCCGCGGGGAATCTGCAATTTTTCCCGAATACAGATTCCCGTATCAATACAGTTTTGACGTCCTCTGGGGGCACCGTTATAGCCGGAAGAGATAATTTCGTCGTTGTTAACGATAATCGCGCCAAAGTTCCGGCGGAGGCACGTGCCGCGTTCCAGCACTGTCTGGGCAATGTCCAGATAATAATTTTCTTTGTCGCGGCGAGACGCCATACTCTATCTTCCTCTCTGTTTGTTGTACGTTTTCTGCTTTCTGCGCGTGCTTTCGCGAAGACCCGCGTTTCCGTTCTGACGCGCCTGGACAAAAGTCCTGCTTGCCCTAAGGGCTGGTGTACGGGGAAAGCCTTTGCCCGCCACCAAACAGGAATGACAGAAAGCACAATATCTGCCATTCGCTGTGTCTTGGTTATACTATATACCATTCATTTTGAATTGGCAAGGGGGCTTTTTGGAAGCCTTTTTTCTCTGCTTTTGGAGGAATCCTTTACTTTTGAGAAAGTGCATGATAAAATAAAGAAAAATTCGCATTTTTAGAGAAGTTACCCATAACAAACTATTCAAAATTACATTTTCACAGTATAAATAAATAAAATTTACATTGTATTTGTTTATTTATTAGAGATATTATATGAATTTTAGAACAGGAGCAGCTATGATGGAGAAAAAGGCCGAACGTTTATCTGATATTTCCACAATGAAGGAAATTTTAAGCCGTCATGGCTTTACATTTTCAAAAGCGCTTGGACAAAATTT
>DVIY01000003.1 GCA_018710915.1 Candidatus Gallacutalibacter pullistercoris | reverse complement strand
GAGCAATTATCACGTTTGTATCGGTTATGTTTCCGCGTGAAATCCTGAATATCCTGACACCAGAGCAGAATGTGGTGGAAGCAGCAATCCCCTATTTGAGGATTGTGGGGTGTTCGTATCTGTTTTTCTGTGCTTCACAGATTCTGATTTCCATGCTGCGAGGTGTGGAGAATGCGAAAATCGGCATGTACGTTTCGTTTGCTTCGTTGGTGACAAACGTACTGCTGAACTGGGTGTTGATTTTTGGCCATTTGGGATTCCCCGCTATGGGTATTCGCGGTGCAGCAATTGCAACGTTGATTTCACGTGTGCTGGAAGCGGTAGCTGCGGCATGGTATGTACTGTTTGTGGAAAAGCGTCTGCGCTGGCGTTTCCAGTTCATCTTTGTTCCGGGCGGACAGCTGACACGCGATTTTATCCGGTACGGTGCGCCGGTCATTGCAGGCGATTTCGTATGGGGTATCAATATGTTCTGTCAGAGCATGATTATGGGCCGTTTGCCGGAAGAAGCCATTGCAGCGGCCAGTATCATGAATATGATGAGCAACATGGTTTATATCTGGATTACCGGCCTGTGTTCGGCAGTGGGCATTATTACCGGTAAACTGGTAGGCGGCGGAGAAATCGAAAAAATCCGCCCATATGCCCGCATGGTACAGTTAATGTTCCTGGGGGTAGGCGTTGCGAGCGGGCTGCTGGTATTTTCAATCCGCGGGCCGTTTATCTCGCTGTATGATATCAGTGAAACTGCGCGTGTTTACGCAGACCAGCTGGTCTGTCTGCTCGCGGTGACGATTGCCGGAACCTGTTATCAGATGACAGGTCTGGCAGGCCTGGTGAAAGCGGGCGGAGATACTTCATTTGTGTTTAAGAATGATACGCTGTTTGTATTTCTGGTGCTTCTGCCAAGTGCAACCATTGCTTTAAATATGGGGGCTCCGGTATGGGTTGTGATGGCATGCCTGAAGTGCGACCAGATTTTGAAATGCTTTGTGGCGGCTGTAAAAATCAACCGCTTCAAGTGGATGAAGAATTTGACTATCCAGGAGCCGTCACAGAAAGCAGACAGCCAAATGCAGAAATAAAAAACAGGCAAGGAGTTGTGCGAAAATGAGCAAACCGAATCTGGTGTATATTCTGGCGGATGACATGGGATACGGGGACGTTTCCTGCCTGAATCCGCACGCGGCTTTTCAGACCCCCAATTTTGACCGTCTCGGTGCGGAAGGCGCTATTTTTACCGATGCACATGCCACTTCGGCTGTGTGTACGCCTTCCCGTTATGGAATCCTGACGGGCCGGTATAATTGGCGCAGCCGCCTGAAAGAGGGCGTGCTGGGCGGCTATTCCTCCCATCTGATTGAAAACGGACGCAAAACCGTGGCTGATCTGCTGCGTGAAAATGGATATGCTACCGGCTGTGTGGGCAAATGGCATTTGGGAATGGACTGGACACTGCATCGCCCTTTTACCGAAGAAGAGCGTTCTGATTTCTTCTTCCCCGGTGAAAATGTGGATTTCAGCGTGCCGGTAAAAAATGGCCCTGTTGACCGTGGTTTCGATTCTTATTTTGGAATCAGTGCTTCGCTTGATATTCCGCCGTATGTCTATATTGAAAACGACCGTCCCACCGCTTTGCCAGACCATGAATACGAAGGCAGTGAAGCGCCGGCTTTTGCACGGCGCGGCCCCTGTGGCCCGGATTTCCGTCATGAAGAGGTGCTGCCCACTCTAACGCAAAAAGCCAAAGAATTTATTTCAGCGCATCGTAATGAACCGTTCTTCCTGTATTTTCCGCTTCCAGCGCCTCATACCCCCATTTTGCCGTCTGCGCAATTCCGAGGGAAATCCCATACCAATGATTATGGCGATTTCTGTCTGATGTGTGATGATGTCGTCGGGCAGATTATGCAGCAATTGAAAGAAGAAGGTCTGGAAGAGAACACCATTTTGATTTATACATCGGATAACGGGTGTTCGCCGGCTGCCAATATCCCCGAACTTCTGGCCTGTGGGCACAATCCCAGCGCGCAGTTCCGCGGCCATAAGGCGGATATTTATGAAGGGGGCCACCGTATTCCGCTGTTGATTCGTTGGCCGGAAATGATTCGGCCCGGAAGCCGGGCTGATGAAACGGTGTGCCTGTGTGACCTGATGGCTACCATGGCAGAGCTGCTTGGCGTGAAGCTGCCGGACAATATGGGGGAAGACAGCGTCAGCAATCTTCCCTTGTGGCGCGGAGAATATGGGCCAATCCGCGAATATACCGTTCATCAAAGTATTGATGGCTCTCTTTCTATCCGAAAAGGAAAGTATAAACTGGAAATGTGTCCCGGTTCAGGCGGATGGAGCTTCCCTGTCCCCGGTACACCTGATGAAGAGGGAGTGCCCTCCATACAATTGTACGACCTGGAAAATGACGAAGGAGAGACGCACAACCTTGCACCGGAGCATCCCGAAGTGGTGGAGCCTCTGCGTGAATTGCTGTTCCGCTGTGTGATGCAGGGACGCAGTACCCCCGGCGCTGCACAGATGAACAACGGCGCCCCGATTTGGGAAACGGTGCGCTGGATGGAAGAAATGCAGGAGAAATAATAAATTTTACTGTTTGAGAAAGGAGAGCGGGAAGTGGGAAAAAGATGCCCCTGGTGCGGAGAGGAGTTCCCTTTCCTTACAGTGGAAAAAGTAGAAGATTTTTTCAGAAGCAGCGATATCTGGTACAGGCACCAAAAGGATAAAAGCCCTGATGCCTGCCCTTACTGTCACGGTAAGGTGAAGTATTATGCAGGAATCCCCGCGATTCTGGTGGGAATCGCCCTGCTGATTGCAGGAGCAGCAGGGCGTCTTTTATGGCGTCAGGAATGGAGAAGAAATGGGCAGACACCGTGGCTTCTTCTGTTGGAATTTATCATCATTGTACTGCTTGTATTGATGGCCTGCTGGACGTCAGGGTTGCCGTATCAGCGTGGGAAAGGAGAAAACGTTCCGATTCAAAAAGCACAGGTTCTGCTTACCCGCAGCAAAGCTTCCCGCTTTTGCTGGCAATGGAAAGACTGCATGGTGCAGCCCGTGTTTTTTATTGACCAGAATGGAAAGCCTGTCAGCCGGGGAGTATGTGCGGTATTCACTGCACTCCAGCGCCAAAAGGATGGAAAGTACTCAGCTGTGATGGAACTGGTGCCCTATCATGAACCGTGTGATCTTCCGGAGGCAGGCGGACGCTTTTTCCTCTATATTAAGGGGAAAAAAGCAGCAGAAGGAGAGATTCTTTCTCCCGGATTTTCAGCTAAAGAATGATTTTGAAAAGGAGGCCCCTATGCGCGGATTATATCTTCATATTCCATTTTGTGATGGAAAATGCCCATATTGTGATTTTTATTCGCTGGCGGCGGATGACAGTATAAAAGAGGAATATACCCGTTGTCTGGAAGCACAGCTGGCGCATTGGGCAGAGAAGATGTCTGCGCAGGGGGATTCTTTACAGGCGGACACCCTGTATTTTGGTGGCGGAACCCCAAACTTGCTGGGGGCAAACCGGCTTGCCCGGCTGATTCATGCCGCGAAGAGATATTTCTCGCTCAAAGATGCTGAAATCACCGTAGAAGTGAACCCTTCTTCCCTGCTGGATGCGTTTTTTTGCGAGCTGTATCAGGCGGGGGCTAACCGCCTTTCGATTGGCCTGCAATCGGCGAATGATGCGGAGCTCAAAGCGCTTGGGCGCCGCCATACAGCCAGCCAGGCTGCCCAGACTGTACAGGCGGCCAGAGCAGCCGGGTTTTCCAATATTTCTCTTGACCTGATGCTGGCGACTCCGGGCCAGACAATGGAAAGCGCTTTGCATTCGGTGCAATTCTGCGCAGAGCTGGGCGTGCCGCATGTTTCTGCTTACCTTTTGAAAGTGGAAGAGGGAACCCCTTATTGGGAACGGAAAGATTCGCTTGTGCTGCCCGATGAAGACGAGACCGCCGACCGATATTTGGCTGTCTGTGAAGCGCTTGAAAAGGCCGGGCTGAAACAGTACGAAATCAGCAATTTTGCGCATCCCGGCAAAGAGAGCCGCCATAATCTGAAATACTGGCGCGGGGAAGAATATCTGGGATTGGGCCCGGGCGCTCACTCTTTTATCAATGGACAGCGGTTTTATTACCCGCGCAGTCTGTCGGATTTTTTGAAGGCTCCACAGCCAATAGTGGATGGAGAAGGCGGCTCGCTGGAAGAAGCAGTGATGCTGGGACTGCGTCTCACAGAAGGAATTACCGCCCAAAAGCTGGCTGTTTTTGGAGACGAAGGCGAGCGGGCTTTTGTACAGATAGAGAAAAAAAGCCGGCCATATCGTAAAGCCGGACTGCTTGTATCCGAGCCCGGAAGGATTGCCATGACACCGAAGGGGTTTCTGGTATCCAATGAACTGATTGCAGAACTTTTACCAGAATGATTTTTTGAAAGAGGAGCTGTCATCCCATGCACCTGACCTATAAACATACCCGTTATGCCTGTTTTGCGGGCTATATTACACAGGCTATTGTCAACAACCTTGCGCCGCTGCTGTTTATCATTTTTCAAACCCGTTATCATTTGAATTTTGAGATGGTGGGGCGCCTGATTCTAATCAATTTTGGCACACAGATTCTGGCTGACCTGATTGCCGTGAAATTCGCAGATAAATTTGGATATCGTGTTTCGGCGGTGACGGCACATATATTTAGTGCAGCAGGATTGGTGCTGTTAGGCATCCTGCCGCAGGTGTGCCCCTCGCCTTATGCAGGACTGGTGATTGCAGTTGTTACTTATGCGATTGGCGGCGGATTGCTGGAAGTACTGGTGAGCCCCATTGTGGATTCACTGCCGGTCTCAGAAGAGAAAAAGGCCAGCGACATGAGCCTGCTTCACTCTTTTTACTGTTGGGGACAGATGGGCGTTGTGTTAATCAGCACATTGCTGCTCACTATTTTTGGCACAGATATCTGGATGTGGCTGCCGATTGGCTGGGCGCTGCTTCCGTTTGTGAATATGTTCCTGTTTGCCAAGGTTCCTTTTGTACCGCCGGTTCCGGAAGAAAAGCTGATGACGGTTAGGGAATTGTGTCAAAATCGTCTGTTTTTGCTGATGCTGGTGGTGATGATGTGCGCCGGTGCAAGCGAACTGACCATGAGCCAGTGGTCTTCTCTGTTTGCAGAAACAGGTCTGGGCGTTTCCAAGACACTGGGTGATTTATTGGGGCCGTGCCTCTTTGCCGCATTGATGGGCACTGGACGACTGCTGTATGGAATTTACGGCAGCAAGCTGAACCTGAAGAACTGCCTGCTGTTTTGCGGATGCCTGTGCATCCTGTGCTATCTGACGACAGTTTTTGCCCCGCATCCGCTGATTTCATTGATTGGTTGTGCGGTATGCGGTTTCTCTGTCAGTCTGATGTGGCCGGGCGCTTTTTCGGATACAGCTGCACGTTTTCCCATGGGCGGAACCGCGATGTTCGGCATGATGGCAGTGTTTGGCGATTTGGGTGCTTCGCTGGGGCCGTGGCTCTCCGGCGTGGTGAGCGACCTTTCTCAGGGAACGAATCTTTTGCAGCAGCTTCAGGTTTCTACCGGCGAGGAGCTTTCTCAGTTGGGGATGAAAGCTGGCTTGCTGGCAGCGGTGGTTTTCCCGCTGGTGCTGGTTGTGAGTGTTGGATATCTGAAGAAAAAACGCATTTAACAGAAAGCATAGCATTTTTGAAAAACACACAGGTGGAAATTTGTATTCCCGTCTGTGTGTTTTTTGCGTCTAAAACATCGTGATACTGCACAAAGGAATCCGCACAAAAACCGTCAATATTCCAACTTGCTTTTGGAGGGATTCTTTGTATAATAGGAACTGTAATCGATTACATGGAGGTGCTGAAATGCCTACGATCAAAGAAGTGGCAAAGGCCGCCGGTGTGTCGGTTGCAACGGTTTCACGAGTGCTGAATCACGACAAAAATGTATCGGAGAAGACCCGCGAGCGCGTGATGGAAGTCGTGCGCCAGGTAGGGTATACCCCCAATGTGTTGGGACGGAATCTGCGAAAAAAAACGACAGACCGTGTGCTGGTGCTCATCCCATCTTTGTCAAACCAGTTCCTTTCCGGTGTGATTCGCGGCATGGAAATGCAGGCTAAAACCAGAAACCTGCAGGTAATGATCTCTGCGACACATAATGATGTGTCTGCTGAGCGCAGTTGCCTGGAACTCCTGCATAATCGAAGCGTGGACGGCATGATCCTGCTGGGAAGTGTGCTCCCACCCGAAGAGCTGACACAGCTGGCCCGGGAGTATCCACTGGTTATGTGCAGCGAATGGACAGAAGGCGCTGACTTGCCGGTAGTGGGAATCGACAATGAACAGGCCGGATACGATGCAGTGAAATCATTGCTGGAAGGCGGAAGGCGAAGGATTGCCATGATTTCGAACCGGGAAGTATATTCTGCCCGGCTGCGCACAAAGGGATATCTTCGTGCTTTACAGGAAGCAGGGATTCCTTTTTGTCCCGAGTATCTGGTAGAGCATTATGAGTATACCTATCGGGCCGGAATTCTGGCATGCCGCAAGCTGTTGAAGCTGCCGCAGCCACCAGATGCCATTTTTGCAGTTTCGGATGAATTGGCAGCAGGTGTATGTAAGGAATTGATGGAACAGGGGATGCTCCCAGGCCGGGAAGTTGACGTTTTTGGGTTTGACAATACCACAATCAGCAAAGTGGTTACGCCGTCAATCAGTACCGTTTCACAGCCCCGCAAAAAGCTGGGGGAAACCGCGCTCGATCTGTTGGCAAATCGTATGGAACATCCTGAAAGCGTTGGAGAAGCTGTTATTTTACCGCACGAGTTGGTGCTGCGGGATTCTACGCGGAAAAAATGAATTTGCAAAATCTGGGCAGCTATATGTGTCTGCCCTAAAATAAAGGAGAAGTGTCAAGATGGATAAGGTAAGAATTGGTATTATTGGATGCGGCGGCATCGCAAACAGCAAGCATATGCCCTCTCTGAAGAAGCTGCCTGATGTGGAAATGGTTGCTTTCTGCGATATTATCGTAGAGCGCGCCGAAAAAGCTGCAAAAGAGTTTGGTGTAGAGGGTGCCAAGTTCTATCAGGACTACAAAGAGCTGCTCAAGGACGAATCCATTGATGTGGTACATGTGCTGACTCCCAACCGCGAGCACAGCTTTATCACTGTGGATGCTCTGGAAGCCGGCAAGCATGTTATGTGCGAAAAGCCCATGGCAATCAACACAGAAGAAGCACAGAAGATGATCGATGCTGCCAACCGCACCGGAAAGAAGCTGACTATTGGCTATCAGAACCGCTATCGTCCCGATTCCTGGTATCTGAAGAGAGCTTGCGAAAATGGTGAACTGGGCGATATCTACTATGCCAAGGCACATGCAATCCGCAGAAGAGCTGTTCCCACCTGGGGCGTATTCCTGAACGAAGAAGAGCAGGGCGGCGGTCCCCTCATCGATATCGGTACCCATGCACTGGATCTGACCCTGTGGACTATGAACAACTATGAGCCCAAGATGGTTGTTGGTTCCGTATACAAAAAGCTGGGCAAGCAGACCGAAACCGGCAATGCCTGGGGAGACTGGGATCCCGAGAAGTTCACTGTGGAAGATTCTGCGTTTGGTTACGTTGTAATGAAGAATGGCGCGACGATCGTTCTGGAAGCTGCATGGGCACTGAACAGCCTGGATGTAGACGAGGCTAAGACTTCTCTGTGCGGTACACTGGCTGGTGCTGATATGAAGGGCGGCCTGCGCATTAACAAAATCAAGTATGGCAAACAGATTGTGGAAGATGTCAGCCTGACAGAGGGCGGCGTAGCTTTCTTTGACGGCGCTTCCGCTTCTCCCGCCGACGTGGAAGCACGTATGTGGATTGACGCTGTGAAGAACGATACCGACGTAGTGGTTAAGCCCGAGCAGGCAATTGTGGTAACCAAGATTTTGGAAGCCATTTATAAATCCGCAGCCGAGGGCAAGCCGGTTATGTTCGACTGATAATTGAAATTGAGTAAATGATAAACGGGGCCGGGAGCGGTCAGCGGGAAAGTCCCGCAATTGGAAAACACTGACATGTACAACAGGCTGGATTTCCAGAAAGCAGGCTCCAGCCCCGTTTCCTGTTGGGAAGGAGCAGAAATCAGCATGAAAAAAGCAATTCAGATGTGGAGTTTCCGCGACCGCGTGAAGGATGGAGACAGCCTGCTGGAAGCACTGGAAATCGCCGCTAAAATCGGCTATGAGGGTGTGGAATTTGCCGGTACCTTTGGTGTTCCTGCTGCAGAGATGAAGGCTGCCCTTGCAAAATTGGGACTGACTTCTGTAAGCTGTCACGAAGGTGTTGACCGGATGGAAACAGATATTGATGAAATCATCGAGTATCATCGCATCCTGGGAACCCCTTATATTGGATGCTCCTATTCCCCTACCGCCACTCGCGAAGATGTGGAGCGTCTGGAGCGTGTCATGAAGACTGCGCAGGAAAAAGCTGCTCCGTATGGTATCAAAGTGGTCTATCACAACCATGCGCACGAATTCGTCCCCATTGACGGAGTTCGTCCGATCGACGAGATTGCAACCTGGTGCCTGCTGGAACCAGATACTTACTGGGTATTTCATGCAGGGGATAACCCCTGCGACTTCCTGCGTAAGTACCGTACCTGCGTGGAGTTGGTTCACCTGAAAGACGGTATCGACGGTAAAGGCACTTCCATCGGTGATGGCGCCAATGACCTGAAATCCATTGTGGATACAGCTCGTGACATTGGCGTACAGTGGGTAATTGCAGAAATCGAAAACGATGCCCCCGATGCGGAATCGGTGCGTGATGCAACCAACAGCTTTGCTTATATGACCGAAAAACTCGGCATGTAATTCTGAATAGTATTTAGATGATAAGGAGCGATAACCATGAAACTTGGTGTATTGACCAATCTGGTAGCAAATCTTTCTCTGGATGAGGCCCTGAAATATTTCAGCGGCCTGGGAATTCAGATGGTAGAAATTGGATGCGGCGGCTATCCGGGCAATGCGCATGCCAACCCCTCCATTCTGCTGAACGATGATGCAAAATTGCAGGAATTCAAGGACACCATTGCCAAATACGGCATGGAGATCAGCGCACTTTCCTGCCATGGCAACCCTGTTCATCCTAATAAGGAAATTGCGGCTTCTTATGATAAGGATATCCGCGATACCATTTTGCTGGCTGAGAAGCTGGGCATCCATCAGATCAACACTTTCTCCGGCTGCCCCGGCGACAGCGAGAACTCAAAATATCCCAACTGGGTCACCTGCCCCTGGCCCGAAGATTTCTCTCAGATTCTGGAATGGCAGTGGAATGAAGTCCTGATTCCGTACTGGAAAGACCTGGTTGCTTTTGCAAAGGCGCATGGCGTCGATAAGATTGCTCTGGAACTGCATCCCGGCTTCTGTGTATATAACACCCATTCTCTGCTCAAGCTGCGCCATGCTGTTGGCCCTGAGATTGGTGCAAACTTTGATCCCAGCCATCTGATTTGGCAGGGTATGGACCCTGTTGCCTGTATTCGTGAGCTTGGCAAAGAGAATGCAATCTTCCACTTCCATGCAAAAGATACCCGTGTGGATAAATACAATACTGCTATCAACGGCGTGCTGGATACCCGTCCCTATGGCGACGAAATCAACCGCTCCTGGATTTTCCGCAGCTGCGGTTACGGCAATGACTCCCTCTACTGGAAGGATATCATCAGCGCTCTGCGTATGGTTGGTTACGATTATGCCATCAGCATCGAGCATGAAGACAGCCTGATGAGCCAGAACGAAGGCCTGAGCAAGGCTGTGGAATTCCTGAAGGGTGTTATTACCTTCGAAGATAAAATGACTGCCATGTGGTGGGCATAATTTACATTGATTTTTCCGGGAACGCGCCGGCCTGACGACTCCCGGCGCATCCCCTTGATTTTGTCCGTTTATTTGCAGGAAAAGACTCCCGCTCGTAAAGCCGGTGCCAAGGGGCACCGGCCCGGTGTTTCGCAAATTCCAAAGTGGTGATTAATGGAAGCATGCGTGCCGGAAGCCGATTTCCTCTGGGGAGGACGGACATACGGATCGACAGGATTCGGATATTATTGAAAATATTGAATACCCCCATCTCAATGGGGACATAAAGTGAGGAATTCGTTATGAGCAATCAGAAATTTGGAGCTGCAATTATCGGATATGGTGGAATGGGTTCCTGGCATGCACGCCAGCTGCAAACCATGGAAGAATTGACCCTGTGCGGCGTATATGACATTTTGCCCGAGCGCAACCAGGTTGCTGAAGAAGCTGGTATTCATGCATATGCTTCCCGCGAAGAGCTGCTGAATGACCCCAATGTCCGCCTGGTTACAGTTGCAATCCCCAACGACCTGCATCGTGAAGTTTGTATCGACTGCATGAAGCACGGCAAAAGCGTCATCTGCGAGAAACCTGTCTGCCTGAATCATGAAGAACTGCAGGAAATGATCGACGCTTCCAAGCAGTACGGCGTAATCTTTACGGTCCATCAGAACCGCCGTTGGGATGAGGACTTCCTGACCATAAAAAAAATCTATGATGAGGGAACTCTGGGCCGCGTTTTCAACATCGAGTCCCGTGTACATGGTTCCCGCGGTATTCCCGGCGACTGGCGCAATACCAAGGAGCATGGCGGCGGTATGGTTCTGGACTGGGGCGTACATCTGCTTGACCAGATTATGATGATGGTTGACAAGCCCCTGCTGTCTGTCTATGCAAAGCTTTCTAATGTGACCAACGAAGCAGTGGACGATGGTTTTAAGACTATCCTGACCTTTGCAGATAACCTGACTGTACAGGTAGAAGTGGGAACCAGCAACTTTATCAATTTGCCCCGTTGGTACATGCAGGGTGAAAATGGTACGGCGATTATTTACGATTGGAATTTGGATGGCAAGATTGTGATGGTTTCCGACTGGGAAAACCGCGATGCTGTTCCGGTAGTGACCGCAGCAGGTTTGACCAAGACCATGGCCCCCCGTACCGAAGAGACAATCGACACCTTCCCGCTGCCGGAAGTCCATTCCGATGTGCGCGATTTCTATCGCAATGTGATTAAGGCATGTGACGGGGAAGAAGAGCAGCTCGTAAAGCATGACCAGGTGATGCGTGTAATGAAGCTGATGGAAGCTCTGTTCCGTTCCGGCGAAACCGGGCAAGCAGTTTCTGATATTTTCTGATTCTGCAAAAACAGAATTTTGTAGAGGATTTGACGAAAAAAGCGGAAACAGCCAATGAGATAAAAATTTTTTGTGAAAATTGCATATTTTTTAGCTTGTAAGTTTTTGCATAAATTCTTTAGCAGATAAAGAATTCTTAATAAAAATATGGTATAATTAATTCTAATTACTTTATTATTTTTTATCTCTGGAGGAATTTTACATGAAAGCCAAATCCCTGCATTTTTCCAAGCATGGTTCTGCCCAGCCCATTGCTGCTGAAATCGGCCGCGTATATCAGTGTGTATGTGATCAGATTCCGCCGGCATATCCCTGCGAAGGTGATAAGGTTGTTTTCATCGGCGTTGAGATGAGTGGCAAGCTGCCCGGCCCCGTGGAGCACTTCTGCCGCGATCTGAACCCCACCAGAGCCAAAAATGTTGCTTTTTATGTGATTAATGGTAACGTTTCTGGTCTGGATGGCATCAAAAAAGAACTGGAAGCCAACGGCGTACATATGGTAGATGATGTCCTTACGCTGGAAATTAAGAGTTCTCTGTTCAAAAAGGGTGTCCCCACCGACGCCGACATTCAGAAGGCAATGGAATGGTCTAAGAATGTGATTGCCAATAAGCTGAAGTAAGAGGCTTAAACCCAAATAAAAGCGTATCATCCGACAGGATGATACGCTTTTTAATTTTAAAATTTGATAATAAAGATCAATCGTACAGGCTGTTGTCATCTAAAAATTTGCGGCATACATAATAAGAGCCGCCAATCAGCATGGCCTCCTGAAAAGAAAGCCGGGAATAATCGATGAGAAGATCAGCACCGGTACGGAAAAAGGGGGTAGATACCACAGCAGCGCGCAAGTTTTGCAGAAAATACTCTCCGGCATTTTGATAAATTCCCTGGATAACAATTTTTTGTGGATCATGAAAGATTACCATAGAACGAATCAATACCGTGAACCATTTAATCACTTGGTCAATGCTGTGGCAGGCGCAGGGTTCGCCTTCATTAGACGCATCGAATAGCCGCTGCATCGTCAAATCTCCGGACTGTGCGGCTTTTGCAATTGCGGAATCGGGGAATTGGCCAAGCAAATCAGCGGTTTTACGGAGCACAATGGCTGGTGAAACGAGTACCTCAAAGCATCCCCTGGCTCCGCAAATACAGGAAAGGGTAGAAGTTGGGTCCACAATTGTATGGCCAAATTCACTCATAAAGCCATGCTCACCGTTTTGCAGTTCCCGGTTTTTGATAACACATCCGCCAGAATGGTCGGAAACAAATAGATGAATTAAAGAATGGATATTACAATTGGCAGGGTCAAGCAAATTGGCGTACCCGCACAGGGCGCTCCCATTCTCAATATAAAGAGGAACCTGGAAAGGAAGATTTTTTGCAAGGTCTTCGAGTACAGGCAGATTGCGCGGCCAGCGATGGTGTACAGCGTATCGAATCAACCCGCGTGCAGAATCAATAATGCCTTCACCCAGAATCATAATACCGCATACCTGTTCGGCACAGATACCAAACTCTTCCATAGCCGAGGTGATACCCGAGGCAGCAGAACGAATACAGGCAGCATAATCCGATTCTGGAATACAGATATCCTGCGTCCAATCAAATACGACCTCTGATTTGAGGTTTAGAATGTGTACCTGCGTCTGGTTAAATGGAAGGTTGACAACGATAATATATCGGTAGTCAGGGTTGAAAATAAACAGTTCCGGTTTTTTACCGCCTTCTTCGGTAGAGTCTCCTTTTCCTGCAGAAAGCACCAACCCCTTTTTCAGCAGTTCCCCTACAATTTTAGTAATCGTGGTTTTGCTTAGATTGGCGCGCTCCGAAATTTCGCTCACCGAAAGCTTTCCCGAGTATCGAAATAGAGACATGACCAGCTTCTGGTTGTTATATTTAATATTTC